>JABMQX010000777.1 GCA_013203085.1 bacterium
AGGCATGAGCTCACTTTGCCGCCGGAATCAGCCCCGAGCCGAGTTCCGTTGTTGGCGAGTCGCGACTACGCAACCTGTGAGAAGTGGGGGTTTGTTGCCCGGCGATTCAGGGCATGAGGCCCCTCTATCCACTTGTACTGCCGCTCGACGTTGTCGTGGGGGCGATACTTCCGAATGTGGTCCTCGACCCTTTCGCCCAAGACTTCGATTTTGTTCAGGTCTCCCTGGCCGAGGCCTCTTTGGGCACTGAACGACAGGTATCCGATCTTGGCGAAGTCGAAGCCCATTAGCTCGACGGCAATGCGGTCGGCGGCGAGCCAATCAGCGCTTGCAACGGCGACTTTGTGATCCACGGGCGTTCCGCCCATTGGCCCGTTACGTTCCATTCCCTGGAATCCGTCTATAACTGCAAGGTCCGGGTGCAACTTCTCGGCCAGCATGAAAATATTGTAGTTGATGCCCTCGTTTGCGCGGCCTCCGTGGATGATGGGTTTATCGTTCTTCTTTCCACGTCCTCCTTGTCCCCACCGGAATCCGCGGTCTTTTATTGCGGCGCCGACGACGATGTTTTTCAAAGAGAGGGTAACCACGACGCGATCATGGGTCTTGAACACCGCCGAGGAAATGATATACGTGCCCGGGTCGAGCAGAAGCCGCGAGAAGCGGACCGGCCGGGGATAGAAACGTTCATCAATCACAGAGCGGACAGTGAAGGGTTCCTCATCCAGGTCGAGAAACTTGACGTTGTACTTCTTCTTCAAGCGATAATAGCCATAGTTGCTGTATCCTTCTGCGGCAGGGGATCCTCCGGGAGACTCCGCAATGATGATCTCATCCTTGACGACGGGTTTGAGGAATTCGAGGATACCTTCCAGGCAATCCGCGTGCGAGGCGCAAAGCTGCGTGTTCGTGCCGACCATGTTCGGCTTAATCACGACCCTTTTCTTCTTCGCCAGTCCCTTCCTGATGTCGCCCTCGATCATTTTCAGGGCCTTGAAAATGTTTTCGGCTCGTGTGTCTCCCTTCACGAGAGCTGCCCGGCTCCGAGCCCCTGACGACGCCGGCGCTGCGACACCTCTTGGAGCGTTCAAAGCCACAATGCCACCCAGAACTCCGCAGGCGGTCGCTTTAAGAAAATCCCTCCGTGTGACGCTGTGTTGTCTCGACTTCATTTCCACATGTCCTCCTCTATGTGCCTGCCGGTGACAGTTTCTACACAAAACTTGAAAGAAAGTACCGGGGGAATGCCTCGGCAAATGCACTATGCTCGATTTTCCAGCCCATTGTGGCGGAAACAAGACTCGCTACGCGTCTTCCCACGGAACTTCTTTTGCCGACGCCAAGCGCTTTTCAATTCTATCGAGCGCCGATCTCATCTTCGCTCCCAGGCGAGAAACATGCGCCAGCCCGAAACGCTTTACTCCTGAAACATGCTCTGCTCCGCGCCCGGTTCCCGGGCTACTATCGCCCGGTGACCGCGCGCAAAAGCTGGCGGGCTCTGCTGCGGCATCGGGGGTCTTTCAGGAAATTCCGAAGTTCAGAAAGAGCCGATCTGTCGCCGAGAAGAGCCATGGCTCCGGTAACTTCGAGGAGCACGGGCGTGTCATAAGCCCGGTATCTCCCGCTGGAGATGTTGATTGTCCCCGATTCCACATAGTAGTACGCGCCCACGGTCTCCACGACTTTCCCCAGCGCCTTCTCGAACGGGACATTCCACATGTCGAGTCTGATGCTGTTGAGGTTACTCGGGTCGGAAGCAGACGTGTTGAGCATGAACAACACTTCGTCGTCCACCCTGATGTCCACTCCGGCGGCCTTAGACAGCTTATCGAGAATGTCAACAAAATGGAGGAACTTGTAGCCGAGGTTCACCTTTTTCTTGAGCGTTTTCTGCACCTTTTCGTCTGCCAGGAGAACTGACTTGGGCGGTTGAGAGCGCTTCCGGTCGCGATGGAGTCGCTTCAGGGGATCGAGGGCAGAACGGTCACCGAGCATACCCAGGGCGCAGGCGGCGGCTCGCCGCACCCGTGGGCTTTCATCTCTCAGCCGAGGGATCAGCTTGGGCACAGATGACTTAAGACCGGCTCTGGCCATGGCAAGAATAGCGAGCTGGCGGACGATGGAATCACTGTCCTTGAGAACGCCCGCAACACCTTCTATTGCTTGTCGGGATTCGATGTTCCCGAGGGCGAAAACAGCCGCTCGCCTCACGCCATAGTCGGGGTCCTTGAGGGCTTCCAGAAACCGCTGCGCTTCCGACTCGAAATGGAGCAGACCGAGGGAAAAAATTGCTGCTCGCCTGACCGAAGCATCCTCATCGCGAATGAAGGGGACGAGGTCCTTGGAGTCCTCGCTGAACCGATAAGCGATGCTGTAAACCGCGTAGGCCCGCAGACGCGGGTTCGTGTCCTCGAGAAGTTTCCCGAGCTCCTCCCGGGAAGGTGTGCGAGAAGGAGATTCTGCCCCCGGGAGACCGGTCCCTAAGCAAAGCATAAAGCCAGTGAACACAACGGGGGCAATCCGTCTGAGCCCGGTCGCTTTGCCAATCCATCTGCCCATGGTAGAACCGCTTTCCTCCTTGTCTTTTCCTTCTCAGCCTTTCGGCGAAGGGCATTCTGCCCCTTTCACCCAGGGTAAATCGCGCGAACTCCGGTCCGGATGCCTTTCGGAGACGCCCTGCACAATAACATAGAGTCTTTCGCCAGCCCAACCTTTTTGTTGGGTGCGGCTGCGTTTGGGGGGCGTGTTGGGCGGAGTTCGTCAGTGCTCTGTTTCATAAGTTCGCTCATGTGCTTATTTTTTGACGAGATAACAGGATAGAAGGGATTTTTGAAATCATGTTTGTTCGTGTCACCAGGTCTTTGGTCTTTCGCTTCCACAGCCGGGCCGGGAACCCCCAAATATGTGCATTTTATGCCCATAGTGACTATTCAGGCAGCATAGCCGTTGAGAATGGGGATTTCAAGGGAGGCAGAAGAAACGTGCAGTTTTTTTGCTTGACAGGCCTTGTGGCCACCTTTATTATCTGGTGTGTTTGGCTTCCGGAGATAAGGGTTCGCTTGCAATATCGGAACTCCCCACAAGCACAAGTAGTATAGTTGTCTCGAATGGGCCAAGTGTGCTATGCATGCGAAGGGTCCCTTGGGGACTGGACACCCGCGCAGGATGGCCATGCGTCACGTAAGCCGGATTCCAGAGATGTCCAACCTAACTCTTCCGCTGGAACGGAAAAAGCCGCCATACCCCCCGCATGTTGTCAATAACTACATTTGCACCCTCGACAAAGAAAAGATTGCTCAGCTCCGCGCCTATCTCCGAGGGAGAGGTTACGTTTTCAGGGACGTGAAGTTCGCCTATTTTGGGGCTTCCGGAGACAACGTTAACATCACCTGCTATACAAATGGCCGCCTTCTCATTCAGGGAAAAGGCACTGCCGATTTCGTCCGCTACTACCTCGAACCTGAGTTGCTTCGGGAGATACGCTTCGGCTACGAATACCTTATTCACGAGGGCCTTTCCGGGGAGGAAAGAATCGGCGTTGATGAGAGCGGAAAAGGGGATTACTTCGGGCCTCTCGTCATAGCGGGTGTACATGCGGACAAGACCAATCTCAAAGAGCTTTACGACCTCAAGGTTGAGGATAGCAAGCGAATCTCCGACCGAAAGGCTTTGAGGTTGATGCCCATTATTTGCTCCAAATTCAAGAATTCAGTGGTCATCATCGGCCCTGAGAAATACAACATGCTGTACGATAAGATGAGCAATCTGAACCGCATCCTCGCCTGGGGCCACGCGAGAGTCGTAGAGAACCTCCTGTCCAAAGTCAACTGCAAAAAGGTCATCGTGGACCAGTTTGCCAACAAGTCGGCGCTCCGCAACGCTCTGATGAAAAAGGGCCGAAGAATCGAGCTACAGCAAATGCCGGAAGCCGAGCGGGATATCGTGGTGGCGGCCGCGTCTGTGGTCGCCAGGGGCAAGTTCCTCGCCAGGCTGCAACGCCTTGCCGATCACTTCAAGACGGAACTTCCAAAGGGCGCCTCCAAGAGGGTCATCGGAGCCGGGAAACTTTTCATCGAGACGAAGGGAATTCAGCAGCTCACCAAAGTCGCTAAACTCCACTTCGTCACAACACAGAAGATACTGGAGATAGAAAAGTAATTGCGAGGACTCCTTCTCTCAGAGAATTTCCCGATCACCTTCGCCTCGACGCCAGCGACTTTCACCCGAGACCGCATTTTCCAAGTGCGCTTCGCCGCAGTTCTCACCTCCCGGGACTCTTGATTCCGGGCGAACAAGAGCGACACCTTCCGCGTACACAGAACGGCCCCTGACGCGAACACCGACTGCACACTCGTCATGACAGACCTGCAGAACATATCCATAGGTGTCGTCAAAGGCATTGGCCCTGCCCGAAAGGAGCTTTTCGCCAGACTGGGCATCCATAATGTCGCCGACGCGCTTCGTTACTTCCCCAGAGCATACAGCGACAGACGCCGGGTTACCCAGGTCGTTGAGATTGAGGGCGAAACCTCAGCCCTTATCGTCGGCAGCGTCACCTCCGTCACCTTCAGAAAGCCCTCTTGGAGAAACTCCGTTCTCACCATCAACGTCTCAGATGGCACGGGTGACATCGACGCCTTATGGTTCAATCAACCCTATCTCAGGAGTAAATTCAGGAAGGGGCAACGGCTCGCCCTTTTCGGAAACATCAACATCACCCAGACGGGCCGGCGTCAGATGCCCAATCCTGAAGTCGATTTCTTCTCCGGAGGAAAATCTCCTTCGCCGCACCTGTTTCGCATCGTCCCCATCTACCCTGCCACTGAGGATCTCAGCCAGCACATCATCAGAAAAATGATGGACAGCATCGTCGAGCAGTTTGCCGATCGTCCCGCCGAGTACCTTCCTTCTGCCACATGCGACAGATTTCAACTTCTTTCCCTACCCCAGGCCCTCCGCAACATTCACTTCCCAAAAAGCTGGCCCATGCTTGAGGAGGCGAGAAGAAGATTGATATTTCAGGAGTTTTTCCTGTTGCAGATGGGCACGGCTCTCAGAAGGAAATTTGTCAATACGACGAAAAAGGCACGGCCCCGCGTATCCTCACGAGCCAGCGAGCGGGCTGAGCGTTTCCTTTCCCGTCTTCCCTTCTCTCCGACGTCTGCGCAGAGGCGGGCTATCGAAGAAATACGGCGAGACCTTTCCTGTGCCCGACCGATGAACCGCCTCGTTCACGGAGATGTCGGATGCGGCAAAACCATTGTCGCTGTCTGGGCGATTCTCCGGACCATCGCCACCGGATACCAGGCTTCTCTCATGGCGCCCACGGAGCTTCTCGCCAGACAGCATTACGCCGAAATCTCGAATCTGCTTGGGGACGATGATTGCAGAACCTTGCTCCTTGTCGGCTCAGCCGTCTCCAAGAAAAGCCTTTATCGCGATATTGCCGACGGCCGAACAGACCTCGTCATCGGCACCCAAGCGATTATCCAGGAAAAAGTGCAGTTCAAGCGCCTCGGACTCGTCGTCATTGATGAACAGCACAGGTTTGGGGTACTTCAGCGACTCAGGCTTTTCGAAAAGGGGGACCACCCGGATGTCCTCGTCCTCAGCGCCACGCCCATCCCGCGAACGCTCTGCCAAACGCTTTACGGCGATATGGATATTTCTGTTATTGACGAAATGCCACCGGGAAGATTGCCCGTCCAAACAAAATGCCTCCCTTTCTGCGAGCTGGGCGACGCGTACGAACGTCTCCGAACGATCGTTCGTTCCGGGAATCGCGCTTACGTGGTTTGCCCGACCATAGAGGAAAAGGAAGACTCCGAAAAAATCTCCGCCGTCGAAACACACCGCAACCTCGCCAGAGATGTTTTCCCCGACATGCGTGTAGGGCTTCTTCACGGGGCTATGGACCCGCGAGAAAAGGAGGAAATCATCCGGGAATTCAGAAGAGGGCTCCTCGATATCTTAGTGACTACGACGGTCATTGAGATCGGGATTGACATCCCCGACGCCGGCGCCATTCTCATCACAAACGGGGAGTGCTTCGGGCTCGCGCAGCTTCACCAGATGCGAGGGAGGGTTGGGCGAGGAGGTCAGCAGGGATATTGCTTTGTCATTGCTCACCCCAAAACCGATGTCGCAAAGGAAAGGCTGGGGATTTTCGAGCGAACAAGCGACGGTTTCGAGATAGCCAGAGAAGACCTGAAACTCCGAGGCGTCGGAGAGTTCTTCGGCACTCGCCAGCACGGCCTTCCGGAGGTTGGCATCGGCAACATCTTCGAAAACCGGGACATGATGCGACTCGCCAGGGAAGAAGCCTTCTCCATCGTCAACGGGGATGTTCCCCTCACCCCGGAACAAAGAGAAGCCCTCACGCGGGAACTGGCGAAATCGTACGGGGATAGGCTGCGCCTCGGTTTTGTTTGACATGGGGACGAGCGCCCGCTATCCTCGCCCCAGGCTTTCCGCTGATGCAATTTGAAGGAAACCGCCGTGAGCCAAACATGAGCGCACATATAAGCACGCCTAACCGCCAGTTTCCGCCACGCAGGTTCCGCGAGAATGTTTAGCAACCTCGACTATGTCGTCATCGTCTCTTATCTGATGCTGGTCAGCGCAGCGGGGTTTTGGTTCGGGCGCAGGGAAAAGACCACGAGCGACTTCTTCCTGGCTGGCAGGCAAATGCCCTGGGGCGCTGTGATGTTCTCGATCCTTGCGACCGAGATGAGCGCCCTGACCTTCATCGCCGTTCCCGGTGAGGCGTTCAAGGAAAACCTCATCTACTTCCAGTTCGCCATTGGATCGCTCATCGGAAGGATCCTCATCGCGCTGTTTTTCCTACCCGCCTTCTATCGCGGGAAAGTCACCACCGTTTACCAGTACCTTCAGCAGAGATTCGGCGACAGGTCCAGAGACGCCGGCGCCATCTTTTTCTTCGTGACTCGTCTCCTGGGAAGCGGCGTGCGACTTTGCGTCACAGCCAAAGCCATTGAGGTCGTCTCCGGCGTCTCCTACTTCCAGGCGATCTGCGTTGTGGCAATCCTTGCCGTGGCATACACAAGTTTCGGGGGGATCAAGGCTGTTATCTGGACCGATGTCATCCAGTTCGCAGTATTCATTGGAGGGGCTGTGCTCACCATGTTCCTCATCGTGAAGATGATACCCGGGGGACTACACGGCGCTTACTCGGTCTTGAAGAACGCCGTTGACGCCACAGGAGAACCCGCGCACAAGCTAAGGGTCTTCGACTTCACCATAAGCCTCACGAAACCGGGCGTCTTATTCATTGCCATCCTCAACAGTTGTTTTCAAACGTTCGCCGCCCTCGGAACCGACCAGGACCTTACACAGCGCATGCTCACCTGCAAGGACGTCGGTCCCAGCAAGAAATCGCTGATCCTCACAGGTATCGCAAAGTTCCCCATTGACGCCCTCTTCTTGCTGCTTGGCGCCGCCCTTTTCGCATTCAATGTTCACCACCGTTTCGCCGAAGGGATAGAAGATTCCGCCCACGTGTTCCCGACCTTTATCGTCACGGCTCTCCCCGCGGGCGTCAAGGGGCTTTTGTTCACGGCGGTCTTCGCAGCAGCCATGTCCAGCCTTGATTCCGCACTCAACGCCCTCAGCTCCAGCGCCATCACCGACATCTATAAACCATATATCAAAAAAGATGCGCCCGAAAGGCACTACCTCACTGCCTCGCGCATCTGCGTGGCGATCTTCGCCGTCTTGCTCGTTGGAATCGCCTATCTTTGCAGGGGTGAGAAAAGGGTTCTGTGGCTGGCGTTCAAACTGACAGGCTTCACGTACGGCGCCATGCTTGGCGTATTCCTGACGGGAGTCTTCACTCGAAGGGGGAACAACGTCGGCAACATCATCGCCATGATTTCCAGCATCGTCGTCCTCCTTGCCATCCGCCTCGTGTTGTTCCCCTCTCTTAACTGGCAATTCTATGTCATCATCGGAACCCTTTGGACCTTTGGCGTGGCGGTTCTCTTCAAACCGTCGGCGAAAAGTCCCGGCCAGCCAACAGCGCCGCGCCCCTCATCACGATAAAAGGGCTCGCCTCGCCCGCTCGTTTCGGTGAGAGAGGGGTCAGTAAATAACCTTGCTCAGCGGATACTCCACGATCCCCTCCGCGCCTGCTTTCTTCAGGGCCGGGACAATTTGCCGCACGACGTGCTCGTCAACGACCGTTTCCACAGCCACCCAGCCTTCTTTCGCCAGATGAGAGATGGTGGGATCTCGCAGCGCCGGGAGAGTTTTCAGAATGGTTTCCAGCTTTGCCTGCGGGACGTTCATCTTCAATCCTACCTTCGTCGCCGCGTTCAAGGCGCCTTGAAGAAGAACGCTGAGATTCTCGATCTTAGTTCGCTTCCAGCGATTCTTCCACGCCTCTCTGTTTGCGATGAGCCGGTTGGTGGACTCCATGATCGTCGCTACCTCCCGAAGGTTGTTCACTTTGAGGGAGGAACCCGTTTCCGTGAGGTCAACGATAGCGTCCACGCAGTGTGGCGCTTTCACCTCCGTGGCGCCCCAGGAGAATTCCACTTCCGCTTTGACTTTGTGCTGGCGAAGGAATCTCTTGGTCAGCCCGACAACTTCCGTAGCTATGCGCTTCCCCGCAAGCTGTTGGACCGTTCTTATCTTGGAGTTTTTTGGCACAGCCAGAACCCACTTGACCACCCCCGGGCCTCTCTTGGCGTACCTGAGCTCCGCCACTTCAACCACTTTCGAGCCATTTTCCTCGATCCAGTCCTTGCCTGTTATACCCGCGTCCAGAACGCCTTGTTCCACGTAAAGAGATATCTCCTGCGCCCTGAACATGACAACTTCCATCTCCTCGTCATCAACCGATGGAAAGTACGACCTGCTTCCCACGGAAATCTTATACCCGGCTCTCTTGAACATATCCAGAGTCGTCTCCTGCAAACTTCCAGATGGCAATCCGACTTTTAGTTTCACGAATCATCCTCCATTAAGTGAGAAATACTTCGCCAACTCCCCTTGCGGTACGCTTACGATCTTCCCGAGACCGACAATTCTTTCCTTATTCTATATGAGCATCCCCTTCAGAACAAGGCGCTATCGCATATTCTTCCGTTTCCCGGGGCGAGCGATCTTATCGCCCTCACCGAAGACACCTGAGGATTTTTTTGCACTGTACACGTAGAGCCTAAAGAGGCCTGTGGGAGGTTGAGTTAGCTGTGTGGTTAGGTGATGAACGAGTTGGCGGAGAGGGATGGGCTTCGCGCGGTCGGAAAAATGAACCTCGCGGCTTTGGGGTGGTCATGGTTTTCTTATCATCCCCTGCATCTGTGGTGTGCGCCCCTCAAGAACCGGAGGTTCAAGATGATCTATGACCGGGTGATGAAGAAGATGTCAAATACGTTCGATCTGCGGCTGAGAATGCTATGGAATGGCGACGTAGAAACCTTCCACACACTCTGTGAGGACGAGTTCTACGACATCGAAAACTTCGCCGACCCCGCCATCGGCGGGGTTTTTTGACAAAGCGGCGACCTGGCTATCAATCTCCGACCGATCGTGCTCGGCGCCCGTATCGAACATGCGTACCATGTGCCCGCTTCACCCAGCCACACTCAAGATTCTTCTTGACAATCATGAGAATGTGGTGTTTTATTTATGCGAGAGTGTGGTGTCGCCTAAGTCGCTTTTCTGGCGGCCGAGCCCTGTTTGGTTATGGCGCCAGTGGTGTGCGAGCAAGTCTTTTGTCATCGTCAAAAGGAATGAGTG
>JABMQX010000778.1 GCA_013203085.1 bacterium
CAACTACACCGTGGAGTACACCAACGACCTCGCGACCCCGAACTGGCAGCCTGTGCCGGGCGAGACCTGGCCGATCACGGCAACGAGCTGGTCCGGCGACATTGCAGCCATCTTCGGTGAGGGCGTATACCTCCGCGTCCGCTCCGATTGACGCTGCCTCAATATGAGGAGGAAACGGCCCCGCTTTCAGGCGGGGCCGTCTTCTTGCGCAATAGAATCGTGCCGGCACGATCAAAGGACCATTCCGGTAGCTTCTAAGGAGGGGGCTTAGCCGATTGCGGCACTACGCGGAACCGCCCCGACGTATAGCCGAGATATTCCGCTAAACGTGCGCACTGGCCCAGAAAAACACTAAGATGCCAGTCGGAAGTCCAATGCGGCACGAAGCGCCCGGGATTAAGTCCAGAAAGATCTCGCAGTGGACGCAGCCGGATTGCGTTGAAGATTTGTCCAGGCTGAGGTTGGATGCGCGTTATAATCCCAATTGTCAACTGCTATGCTACCTTAATCGTTACTGATAGGGAAGAAAAAGAGACCTGAAATTAATCCCTCAAGATAGGAGGACCGGATAATGGCGGACCGAATAAGTCGTCGTGAAATGCTTCGAAAGACTGCCCTGGCAGGCGTCGGGCTGTGGGCAGCTCGGAGGAGTGTGTGGGCCGACATCAAGTCACCCAACGAGAAGCTCAACGTCGCCATCATCGGGGCAGGAGGACAGGGTGGGGGCAACACCGGCGCGGTCGCCAGCGAAAACATTGTGGCGTTATGCGACGTGGATGAGCGACGTGCCGCCGGAACGTTCCAGCGTTTCCCAAAGGCCAAGCGGTATGCCGACTTTCGCAAGATGCTGGACGAGATCCACAAACAGGTTGACGCCGTTGTGGTGAGCACACCTGACCACACCCATGCCGTTGCCGCAGTGCCGGCTATGAAGTTGGGTAAACACGCCTATTGCGAAAAGCCGCTGACGCGCACGGTCTACGAGGCGCGTATGATGCGAGAGGCGGCAGCGGAACACAATGTCGTGACCCAGATGGGCAATCAGGGTTCCGCCAGTGAAGGATTGCGCCGGGCGGTGGAAATGGCTTGGGCGGGCGTCGCGGGAGAAGTGCGAGAAGCTCATGTTTGGTTTGGCGGCGGCAACAGTCCGCAAGACCGGCCGAAAGATCAGCCGCCCGTCCCAGCGGGGCTTCATTGGGACTTGTGGCTCGGTCCGGCTCCCTATCGGCCGTATCACCCGACCTACGCACCCGCCAGCTGGCGCAACTGGCGGGCGTTCGGCACGGGCTCTCTGGGTGACTTCGGTTGCCACACGATGAACCTGGCCTTTCGGGCGCTGCGGTTGGACTTACTATGGAATCCCAGCCGTCTTGACAAGTCTCCCTCGCAAGTCCTCATCCGCGTGGAAGCGGAAGCGTCGGAAGTGCACCCCGAAACTTACTCCCGCTGGGTCATTGTCCGATACGAGTTCCCGGCACGGGGCAAGTTGCCTCCGATCAAGGTGACCTGGTACAACGGTGGTCCGAAGCCCCCGCAAGACCTCCTGCTTGGCCATCCGATGACCGGCAGTGGTTGCTTGCTCGTCGGCAGCAAAGGAGCCATCTTCTCGGAGTGCCCCTGGAACACCCGATTTGTTCTGCTGCCGGAGAAGCAGTTTGAGGGCATTCAAGGGCCACCGCTGACTTTGCCGCGGTCGCCGGGGCACCACGCCGAATGGATCCGCGCTTGCAAGGGCGGGGCAAAGCCGTTATCCAGCTTCGACATCGGCGGTCCCCTGGCAGAAGTCATTTTGTTAAGCATTGCCGCCCTTCTGGTCGGTCACCCAATTGAGTATGACCCGCTGAGCGGCAAGATCGTCAACTGTGCCGAAGCTAACCGGTTTCTGCATCGTGAGTATCGGTCGGGTTGGTCATTGTAAGCAGCCAGAAAAGCGCCGCCACATCGGAATCCGGTTACTTGGGCGGGCCATAGCGAGGTGGCCGAATTGCCTTTCGCTAAGTGGGCCGACCTGAAGGCAAAAGACAAACCTGGCCGAAGTCCTCTCTGGTCGGCTAAGGACAGAGGGTATGAAGAACTCGCTGAGCTTTTGGGCAAAAACGGGGCTGAAGAATGATCGGATCTGTCCCTGAGATATGAGTGTGTTGTCCAGATGCGTTTCTCCACGCCGCTACCCTTACTGGGCGCGGAAAGGTGAGCGGGCGCCATTTCCGGCCCGAAGTAAGCAAGAACGGGCCTAAACGAAGATTATCACTCGGATACGGCAGCGCATTGCGAAATTGGCCGGGCAGCGGCAGGCGGTCGAACGGGTGCTCTTGGAGCGGTCTGTACTTCTGAAGGGCACCCTCATCGAGGTGGAGCGCACCTGCGGGAAGCCGGGGTGCAAGTGCCCGCGAGGTGAGAAGCACACCTGCCGGCAGCTTTCGGCCAGCGTGGAAGGCAAGACCCGCACGTGGAACGTGCCGGGTCGCTACCTGGCCAGGGTGAAACGGCTGACCGACAACTACCGCCGTTTCCGCCGGGCCCGGGCGGCCTGGGTTCGGCTCAATGCCCAGATGCTGGAAGCGATCAACGAGATGGAAGGGGCCCGCACCGTGCCGGATTTTCGCGATGAATGCAGGCGTGAAGAAGGCTAAGAAAAGGAGGGCGGAGTTGCGACGCGCCGCCAAGCAGGCGAAGCGCAAGCGGCGGGGGCGGGAGCGGCGGTACGCGGTCTGGAAGCATCTTACGCGCAACCAGAAAGAGGTGGCCAGGCGTCTGGCCCACGGGGAGGGCTGCGATTACGCCCATGACGGCTCCTGGGGCTTCTTCGACCGGTTCATGATCTTCCTGAGGGCATCAACTTTGTGATTCCCGCCAAGACCGACATGGCCGTGAGCGAAGACATCCGGGGCATGCGAGATCTGCCCCA
>JABMQX010000779.1 GCA_013203085.1 bacterium
AGCGGGAGCCAACCGAAGAAGAGATGAAAGCGTTATTGTTCGCGTGGAAGGTCGTCAAGCACGTCAAGTCCAACGCCATCATCTACACGAACGCCACCGAGACCCTCGGAATCGGCGCCGGGCAGATGAGCCGGGTTGACTCCTCCCGAATCGCCGTCATGAAAGCTCAAAAACCGCTCAAGGGGAGCGTGGTTGCCTCCGACGCCTTCTTCCCATTCAGGGACGGTGTGGACGCGGCGGTCGAAGCCGGGGCTACCGCCATCATTCAGCCGGGTGGCTCCATCAGGGACGAGGAATCCATCGAAGCCTGCAACGAGCACGATGTCGCCATGGTCTTCACCGGCATCAGGCACTTCAGGCACTAACGACCCGAAGCCCCACCGCCCCTCGGCAAGCTCTACGACTAACAGCCTTTTTCGGGACTCCCGGCCTCTGGGTTGAGACAATACGAGTATGAAACGCAGGGGTGCAAAAGGTGTTGAGAGAAGAAGCGGATTAGCCGAATCGCCGCTCAAAATTTTGCAGAAGGAATGCTCATTGCGCGTTGTTCCATCACCCTGGCTTCCCGCTGTTCCCCAATATTTCTGTACAGCTTTGCCATGTTTTCAAGCACAACAGCCAGATGCGGGTGCCCCGGCCCGAGGGCTCTTTCCAGTATCGCCAGAGCGCGGCATGTAAGCGGTTCGGCTCGCGCATAATCTCCCTGGGCGTGATACAGCGCTGCCAGATTGTTCAATGAGCTTGCCACAGAAGGGTGCTCCGGCCCGAGGACCCTTTCCTTGATTGCCAGAGCCCGTTCGTGCAACCGCTCAGCTTCGGCGTACTTGCTCTGGGAAAAGTAGATGCTCGCGAGATTGGACAGCGACTGCGCGACGTCAGGATGCTCCGGCCCGACGCCTTCCTCCAATATCTCGATTGCAGTCTTGCAGCAGAACTCGGCTTGCGAATAGTCCCCTTCTGAATGATACAGCGCTGCCAGATTGTTCAAAGACGTCGCCAGGTTCGGATGCAAAGGCACGAGATTCTTCTTCCGTATCGCGAGAGCTCGCTTATAAAGCGGCTCGGCTTCGGCATATCTTGCCTGCTCCCTGTAAACTTCCGCGAGATTGTTGAGGCAGCTTCCCACGGACGGGTGCTCCGGCCCGAATGCTTTCTCACGTATCACCAAAGCTCGCTTCGCATGCGGCTCGGCTTGCACATATTTCCCCTGGGAATGATACAGCACCGCCAGATTGTTCAAAGACGTCGCGACGTTGGAGTGGTCCGGGCCGAACGCTCTCTCCGCGACATCCAACGCTTGCTCTGCGACATTCGCTGCCTCTGAGTATCGCCCTTCCTTATACAGCGCACGAGCTTGAAGGTTCAGCTCCTTCCACAATTTCTCATCGTCGCAACCGGGCATTATTTTGCTCCTTTCATATGTAAAAGTTCGACGCGTCCATCCTCTGCCAATATCTGACCGATTCGCTTCCTGATTCCGACCTTCTCGTGAGTTCACCACTCGTCACTTTTCCAGCGCCAGAACGCGCCCATGTGAACCTTCATCTGTGATGGTCAATTCCGGGACGTCAGAAGACCCGGCTGCATAACTCGCATGGGAATTCGACAAGTCATTTTGCCTCGATTCTTCACGGGCCGGTGTTGGCGTAGAAGGACCCTGCGCACCCGAACGGACGAGAGCAAATCAGAATAATAGCGAACACTATTGAAGCGCAGAGTGCACTTTTGTACAATTTCCACGGCCTCTCCGGATTTCGGACTCCGCTATTTCTCGATTTCGCGAAAAGCCGGACGTTTCCCAGATTCAACCGGTAGGGCCGGCGGAAAGCAGGTGCGTGGCTCCGGTTACACCCCCCGCTCGCCCTGTAATCCGCCCGCCTGCCGGTCCTGCCGTTTTCGGCTTCAGGGGGGTCAGGGGTCAGTTCAAGCTAAAAGCGGCGGTAAGGTTTGCAAAATTGATGCCATAATAGAGAGAATCGCCACACAGACCGCAACTTGCCGTCTCGCATCTCGCCGCGGAACGTTCTCACCGGAGATTCCTTCCATGGCAGAGATCGCACAGTTGGCATAGAAGGGGTGAGCTCTCGCAGAGATGCGTGCCGTCCCTCTGCGTTCTTCTGTCTTCTCTGCCCCTTCTGCGCTTTTTCTTTTTCCCTTCTCCTTTTTGCTTCTTGTGCACTGGACCCCGCCTGCCCAGGCCTTTACACCGAATTCATCTCCCCGGTGCACTCTCGCCCATTGTCAAGATATGAAGTCCTCCCTCCAAAACTCCCAAGCCCTGCTTGGCACGCCTATTGCTGCACTCATTTTCCTACCGCTGCGCGCTGAGCATCTTGCTGTGAATGGGGTTTCTTGAACGGAGGTATAGTTCTCATGGATAGCACGGATTCTTATGCTCGGAGGGTACACGTCAACGCGCGAGTCAAGGCTTTCAGAGCACTCGGTTTGCCAAGCGGGCTTATGATAGGCGTGCTGGTCGCTTGGCTTTCGTTCTGCGGAACAGCAGGCGGCACTGTGTGGCACGTGGACGGCGGGGTTCCACAGAGCGGCGACGGCATGTCCTGGGAAACGGCCCTCAAGACGATCCAAGAAGGAATCGATTCGGCCGCGAATGGCGACACAGTGATCGTTGCCGAGGGAACATACCTCGAGAACATCCATTTCCACGGCAAAAACATTACTCTTCGGAGTACCGATCCCTTTCACGCCAATGTTGTCGCCATGACCATCATTGACGGCGACAAGGCCGGCTCGGCAGTCACGTTCGGAGGCGCCGAGGGGGAGACGTGCGCTCTGTCGGGGTTCACCATCCGAAATGGCAGCTCAACCTACGGCGGTGGAATATGCGGGGGAACCCCGGAAAATCCAATTCGGTCTCGCGCCGCGATTCGACATAACATCATCACCGGGAACTCCGCAAGATATGGCGGCGGCATTGCTTTGTGCGACGGCGTCATTGAGAATAACGCGATCAGGGGAAACTCGACTCCGTACCACGGCGGGGGCTTGTACGGCTGCGACGGCACGATCCGGAACAACACCATCGCCCAGAACTCAGCCACATCGCACGGCGGCGGGTTGTACCAGTGCGGGGGAACAATCCTGAGCAACAGGATCGCGGAGAACTCCGCCGATGAAGGCAGTGGCGGCGGCTTCGTCTATTGCAGCGGCACGATCCGGAATAACCTTATCGTCGGAAACTCCGCCGGGTCCCGGGGCGGCGGGATCGCTTTGTGCGACGGCACCATCGAGAACAATACCGTCAGCGGAAACTCCACTCCTTTGCAGGGCGGCGGGCTGTACGGCTGCAAAGGCACGATTCAGAACTCCATCATATCCGGAAACGGAGTCGGTCATTGGGAGGCTCAGATTTTCGATTCAAGCGTTCCGACGTATAGCTGCATCCAGGATTGGCCCGGAGGCGGCGAGGGCAACATCTCCGCTGGCCCGGAATTCGTTGATCCGGACGGGGCGGATGACGATCCCGCTACGGACGAGGATAACAACTACCATCTCGCGGCGGCATCGCCGTGTCTCGACGCTGGGAAAAACGTGGATTGGATGTCACAAGCGGCTGATTTAGCGGGCGACCCGCGAATTGCCTTCGGTAGAAATTCGCTCACCGTTGACATGGGAGCGTACGAGTACTACTCCTGCAAGGTTGTCGGCGTTATCGGAGGTTTCAGCGGCGAAGGGGGAGTGCTCATTTGGACTTGGGCAAGCCGCCCCGGAAAAACTTATGCCGTGTGGTCGTGCCTGGACCTTTCCACTGCAACCTGGAAGGAAAAGGCGACCGTGCCCTCCAAAGGAGCCACAACGTTCTGGGCTGACACCACGCCGACAGGGCGAGCGAAGTTCTATCGCGTCGGAATGAAATAGCTCCCCCTGCGGAAAACACCCCGATAGTCATGCACTTGGAGAAAGGTGCCGCTGCATCTCCACTGCAACTAATGTTTTCCCCTGCGTTCGACGCCCCGAGTCAGTTGTTGGAGAGCCAATTCAACCAAAAGACGCAGACTCCTTACACATGCGAGACTTAACTCCGGATTCACGTGGACGGAGAGAAGTAGGAATAGGAATAAATGGTTCCCTC
>JABMQX010000090.1 GCA_013203085.1 bacterium
ATGACCTTCACGTTCACGGAATCTTGTCTTCCAGTTTCAGAGCAGCGTTTCCCGGCGCCATCGTTCCGGCAACGTGCGAGGCAAATTTCAAGCGCCGTGTCGCCCCGCGTTTTCTCACCCTCTCATCAAAGTTGGCTCAATTGCCTCACTCCCACCGGAAAGTCTTGGCGGAAACGATCACGCATACTACCATCAGGCCGGCCAGGATGCCCACCTCCTTGAGATGCTCACCCCAGCCATCACCCATCCAGAGGCCGCGTAACAAGGTGACCACGTGGGTCAAAGGCAACACCTCCGCGAACTGGCGCACTGTTTCCGGCAAGATCTGGCTTGGAATGAATGCCCCGCACAGAAAAACCATGGGATAAAACAAAACCATCGCCACAATATTCGCGGTGCGCGCCGTGGGCATCAGGCCGGCCAGAATGAATCCCATTGAGAAGAAGCTCAGGGCGCTCAGGGAAAAAGCCCCGAACACGCTGATGGCGTTGCCCCCGAAACGCAAGCCGAAAACAACTATGCCAGCGATGATCAGCAGCACCATCCCCAAAGCTGTCAGTGCGAAGAAAACTATAACCTGAGACCCCAGGACTGTCCATGGACGCAGCGGAGTGGCTCGCAGACGCCGCAGAATACCTTTCTCCCGGTACGTCGCCATGCTGACGGCCACAGCGATAAGCCCAGTGCTGGCTATTATCACTGCTGTGTACCCCGGCACGGACATGTCCACAAAGCCGAATCCGCCAGCCTTGGGCGGCTTGTTGCCCCAGATGCTGCCGAACAACAACAGGATCATCAGCGGGAAAACCAATGTGAAGAAGGTTGCCATTGGCTCCCGCAGGAAAAGTTTCATCTCCGTCCAGGTCAATTTCCACAGACCGCGCACGCGTCACCTCCATCACTCTCGCATTTCTCGCCCGGTCAGCGCCAGGAAGACATCTTCTAAGTTTGGCTGCTCAGTGCGCAAGTCACGAAATTGAACACCCTTTGCAGTGAGGGCGTTCACGACATTCCCGACCAGCCTATCTCCATGACCGTAAACGACCACTCGCTCGCCAATAGGTTCAACCCGGGTCACCTCCGGCAAAGTGGTCAGGCATTCCAGTTCAAAGCTTCCCCCCACAGTGAACACGACCCTGTTCTCCGCACCGAGGCTTCGGATCAAGTTCTCAGGTGAGTCCAAGGCCACTATCCGACCGTGGTCAATAATCGCGACGCGATCGCACAACCGCTCTGCCTCCTCCATGAAGTGTGTCGTAAGGAAGACACTCTTGCCTCGGTCTCGAATCTCTCGCACGAGGTCCAACATGGCGCGCCGCGCATGCGGGTCCAGTCCCGTCGTCAATTCGTCCAGGAACACGAATTCAGGGTCATTGACCAGGGCCAGAGCCACGAAAAGACGCTGCTTTTGGCCGCCGGAAAGCTTGTCGAAAGGCGCGTTGCGCTTGTCCACCAACCCCAACTGTTCGAGCAATACCTCCCAATCTATCGAGCGGGGATAAAAGGAGGAAAAGAGGTCGAGCGCTTCCCAAACCTTGATGCGTTCCTGCAGCGCCTTCTCCTGGAATTGCACGCCGATCCGCGGTCGAAGAGCATATCCATCTCGCCGGGGATCAAGCCCCAACACCTGAATATCTCCGCTGTCAGGTCTCCGGAGGCCCTCAATGCACTCGATGGTCGTCGTTTTGCCAGCCCCATTCGGACCAACCATGCCGAAGATTTCTCCCTCATAGACATCGAATGAGACATCATCTACAGCAGTGACAGAGTTGTAAACTTTACGCAGACCTTCAACTTGTACGACTACTTTGGCTTCTTTTCGGCTTTCGTTTTCCTGATCCATGTGACCTTTTCTCGGCCAGATGCCCCCCGGGCTGCCATGAACTACGCACCGGTCTATGACGTTGCCTCAATTCTCTCTATCCCCGGCAAGTACTTCCGTATCGCCTCCGGCACAAGGATGCTCCCGTCAGCTTGCTGGTACGTTTCGAGAATCGCCACCAGGAGCCGTGATGTCGCCAGCCCGGACCCGTTAAGAGTATGGACGTACTGGTTGTTCCCTCCCTCCTTGGGCTTATAGCGAATGCTGCCACGGACCGCCTGGAACGACTTGCAGTTGCTGCACGAAGAGACCTCGTAATAGGCTTTCTGGGCCGGCAGCCAGACCTCTATATCGCACGTCTTCGCTGACTGCAAAGCCATGTCGCCCGTGGGGAGCAAACGTGTGCGGTAATGGAGCCCGAGGCGTTCCACGATTCTTTCGGCATCTCTGACAAGAGAATCGAGTTCCCGCTCGGAGGTCTCGGGCGTCGTTACCTTGTACATCTCGATCTTGTTGAACTGATGAACCCGGATAAGACCCCGTTCCTCGGCGCCGTACGTGCCCGCTTCCCGACGGAAACATGCCGTATAGGACGCGTATCTCAAAGGGAGGTCTTCCTCCCGAAGGATTTCATCTCGGTGGAAACTCGTGAGAGGAACTTCGGACGTGGGGATGAGGTAGAGCTCATCATCCGGCAACTTGTACAGCTCCTGCTCGAATTTCGGGAGGTTGCCCGATGTGAACATCGTCTGCTTATTGACGAGATAGGGGGGCAGGACCAGTGTGTAGCCGTTCTCGCGGGTCTGAACGTCAACCATGAAACAAAGAAGCGCCCACTCCAACATTGCGCCCATCCCAACGTACATCGGGAATTGCGCCTCAGCAAGCTTCGCGGCGCGAGGGAAATCGAGCAACCCGGCTGCGGCAGAGAGCTGGACGTGGTTCCTCGGCTCAAAAGGGAACTCTGCCTTTTCACCCCACTCGCGCAACACGATCGCGTCATCTTTCGTCTCGCCAACTGGAACCGAATCGTCGGGGATGTTCGGAAGCTCGCACATCTCAGCGTGAATTTGCTCTTCAACCTCCCTGATCTCGGAATCGAGGCTCTTGATCTGTTCGGAAACTCTCTTCATCTCAACGATATGCTGAGCGGTGTCCTTGCCCTCTTTCTTGAGACGACCGATGAGGTCGGATGCCTCGTTACGTTTCTTCTTCAGCCCTTCGGACCGAACGATGAGCTCTCGACGTCGAGAGTCGAGATCGAGCACGGGGCGAAGCGAAATCGTGGGGTCTCGCCTTCTCAGCTTTTCTTCAGTTTCCTTCCGTTGGCTGCGGATGACTCTTATGTCCAACACTCCTGTGTCTCCTGGCAAAAGCATCTTGGATGAAGAATTCCTTCTCTCCCATCAATATTGAGTTTAACAAACCCCGAGACCCCCAGTAAAGGCCAAATGACAAGAGAGGAGACGAAAGCCATAGCCCAGGGTCCCCCTCCCCGGACGTTGCAGAACTGCCTCACCTGGGATGAGAAGCGGCGTCCGAACTATTTCGTACATCTCTCTTCGGATTCCAGAAAGCGCTTGGGAACCTTTGAGTCGTTTGGCTTGTTACACAGATAAGTAGGCGGAGTCGTTAGATACCATTTTTGCCCAAGGAGGAAGGAACATGTGTAAGACGTGTGGATGTCGCTCAAAGAAAACAGCCGCGAAAAAAGCTGCTAAGAAGAAAAAGCCCGCCAAGAAGAAATAGTACGACGTTGCTCTGAGAGACGAGAGGTTCCTTGTGGGAACAATCCGGGCTGTACCTCGCCCGGGAGGGGCCTTTTGGCGCTATTTTCCGGCGAAGTGGAGGCATTTCATCCCCGTGCATCACCTCGTCGAGCAAGATTATCTCACGGCGAAAGTTCTCACCTCCCCTGTGCCACCCATATTACTCCGGCGACGAATACTCGGGGCAATCGGCGGAGTTTACACCGGCGGCTTGCCGCGTCGAGCAGGGTCGGCGATGACACCATACGTATCGGGTCGGCGGTCCGCGAGCACCCAGGCTCGGAAGTCGTCGTCGGGGCCGGCGGTGAACGAGGGGGCAATCCTTTTCCGGTCAAGATTCACTTCCGCGATAGCGATCCCTTCCTCGAACCCGGCATTGGACAGGTGGTTGCCGTATGGGTCAATGACGCCGGAGCGGGCCATATTCATTCCCGGACGCCAGAACTTTCCCGGAGGCGGAGCAAGTCCCACGTGGACGAGGTAAACAGCATTGTCAATGGCGCGGCTCCGGATAAGCGTGTAGGATAGCTCATCTCCCCATCCGCTCCACATCGTCGGCCAGAAGATAATCTCGGCTCCTTCGAGCATGAGGCATCTGGCGGCTTCCGGGAAGCTCAGGTCGTGGCAGATCATAACGCCAACTTTTCCGAAGGGGAACTCGAAAACGGGGAAAGAGTCTCCGGGGACGGTGCCCGCTTGGCGTTCCCCCCATGTCAGGTGAACCTTGCTGTAAGCGCCCGCGATGCCCCCGGAATTGTCGAAAAGAACGGCCACGTTGCGAAATGCCCCCCGGTGATACGCGCCCATGGGCAAAACGAGATGCATACGGTGGCGCCGGGCGAGAGCGGCGGCCCATTTCGCCGTCGGGCCTTCTGTCGCCTCCTCCCAGACCCGGCGATCGTCACGGGGCGCTCGGATGCCCCGCGTGGCAGCCACCTCACAGAAACAGGCGATGTCAGCTTCCCTCCGAGCAGCCTCCGCGACCGCGCGCTCGATGTTGCCCCGATGGAACGCTTTGATCTCATCCGGGCTTTTTCCCTCAATGTGGCTGCGAAGTTGTACGGCGGCGATGCGGATTACACGAGAAGCCGGGCCTTTTTCACCTGCGCGCCGCCCGGAAGAATCAGCAGCAGCCTGCGCAGAGCGAGTAGACCTCAGGCCCACGATTCCCAACCCCGCAGTTCCCGCCATGCCGAGAAAACGGCGCCGCGAGCAGAGACTGTTACGGTTCACATCTTTTGAAAGTTGGCCTCGAGCAGACATCATAACCTCCTTTCGGTCAATATCCCTCACATGACCGTACGTGCGGATTTCCCCCGCCACGCCGGAATCTTCGGTACTGCCTTCTGGGGGGATTGACACCCGGCCTCCGCGTCTATGTCCGGCAGGCCCGCGATTCCGCTATTCCCTTCTCTCCATCCCGTTTCCGGGACCTCCCAGATATTATGGAGTAGTCCGACTGCCGATGCATAATATCGTGTCCCTCCTCGCTCGTCTATAGGCTTGTCGGGACATTCTGATAGGAAATACTCCGGGCGTTTTCTGCTTCCAGCAGAGGACGCCGCAGGCTATCCGCGACCTTGTGCTCCCGCTGCAAGACTAACTCGCCCCTTCATGGCCGCGATTACGTCCTCATCCTCGAGAACATCTTTCCATCTGGCACAGAATCGAGCTCTCCGTGAAAAACAGCTCTTTCCAACTCGTAGATGACCTACAGATTTCGGAGACAACCGCCCTTTTCTTTCAGGGATACTCCTTTCCTGTTCGGGCAACAGGCGAGCGCTGCGCCACGTAACCCCTTACTATCGAAAGAGTCATGAAAATGCAGCCCTGCCTCCACAGATTGTGTTCTTCTGTGGCATGGACGTTGCAAAGGGTTCCCCCGAGTGAATGCGCATCCACACGTCTTTTTCTTTGTTCCATGGCGAAAAGCCGGCTCGGTCGCGTCAGAAGAATCTGCCCAGGGATATGAAGATCAGAAGAACTGAGATTACGTCAAATGATCACCAATCAGGTAGCCGCAAAAGCCTGTTCGCAGGACGAACTGATATTATAACCAGGTTAGTGAAGAACGAGGGTTGACTCAGATGGCAATAACACGCACATTGCCCCCTTCTACTGCAGGAAAAGGGCTGGGAACGTGGTCTCGCGAAACACAGCCGAAGAAGACCGCTCCACAATCCGAGGGTGAAAAGCATGGGGTGTCGAACTTCACCAAGAAAACACGCTCCAGGGTCGCCGTCATCTACGGGCTGAGCAGCATCATCCCCTTGCTCGTCATGGTCTATATCATCCAAAGCCACCTGGTTCTCCGCAAAAGCATGGGCCTGGCGTGGATTAGCTGTCTGGGGCTCATCGCCTTGAGTATTGCGCTGCTCGGCGGAAAG
>JABMQX010000780.1 GCA_013203085.1 bacterium
GATTCCGTGGGGAAATTCCGGGCCAGCTGGGGTGGCTCGAGTGGTTCCGGGCCTGGGCAGTTCCGGGCCAATATCAGCGTGGCTGTGGATTCGTCGGGTAACGTCTTCGTCGCCGATACGAACAACCACAGGATCCAGAAGTTCGATTCCCAGGCCAGGTTCCTGACCAGATGGGGGTCACGGCGGGGCTCTGGCGATGGGCAGTTCCAGTTTCCTGGTGGCATAGCGGTGGACTCATCGGGAAACGTGTTCGTCGCCGAAAGTGGCAACCACAGGATCCAGAAGTTCGACTCCTCGGGGAGGTTCCTGGCCAAGTGGGGCTCTCGGGGCTCCGGAGATGGACAGTTTAAGGGGCCTCGTGGCACAGCCGTGGACTCAAGGGGGAACGTCTACGTGACGGATATCTACAACTACAGGATTCAGAAGTTCGATTCCTCGGGCAAGTTCCTGACGAAATGGGGCTCCAAGGGCTCTGGCGATGGACAGTTTAGGGGTGTTTACGGCGTTGCGGTCGATTCCTCTGGAAACGTCTTCGCCGTGGATCGCGACGACCCCAGGATTCAGAAGTTCGATTCCTCGGGGAGGTTCCTGGCCAAGTGGGGCTCGGAAGGCTCTGGCGATGGACAGTTCATAGCACCCACCGGGATAGCGGTGGATTCCTCAGGCAACGTCTACGTGACGGATACCGACAACCACACGGTTCAGAAGTTCCGCCGGCGACGTTGATTCGCCGGGCACGAAATGGGATAGCTGGGGCTGAACGCACCAGACCTTGAATTCGCTTCCAGCAGACGGCAGATTTCTGCTGTGTTTCACGGGTGTCCGAGCAGACTTGATCGTCTGGCCGAATGATGGGAACGCTCGCCGGCGGCATTCGCATGGCGAGATGCGCTGCTTGCGGCGGGAACGACAGTAGATGGAACGGGCGTTGCCATCTGCCGAAGAAGAAGTTGCCTGGCAGTCGGCTCGTGTGAGAAATTCGGGGCATCTCGTCTTCACGACAAGAAAGAACAAAGCATGAAGTTTGTCGAGGAATTCAGAGACAAGGAGCTTGCTGCCGGGCTGGTCCGGCGGATAGAGGAGGCGCTCGGGGACCGCCGGGTCTCGCTTATGGAAGTCTGCGGGACGCACACCATGTCCATTCAGCGATATGGCTTGAAGTCCCTCCTCCCGAAGAATCTCCGCCTACTGTCCGGTCCGGGCTGTCCGGTTTGCGTGACGCCGAACGAGCAGGTTGACCTCGCCATCGCCTACGCCATGACGGAAGGCGTAATCCTCGCCACGTTTGGCGACATGGCGAAAGTGCCCGGTTCCAGCACGACCCTGCTCAAGGCGAAAGCCGCCGGGGGGCGGATGCAAATCGTCTATTCGACGATGGATGCGGTGAAGCTCGCGGAGAGCAATCCCGACAAGAAAATCGTCTTCTTCGGAATCGGCTTCGAGCCCACGGCCCCGACCGTCGCTGCGTCCATCCTCGAGGCTGAGCGAAAAGGCATCTCCAACTACTTCGTGGTTTCGGCGGCGAAAGTCGTCCCCCCGCCAATGGAGGCTCTTCTTCAGGGGGAGGTTCAGATAGACGGTTTCATTTGCCCCGGTCACGTCAGCGTCGTCATCGGCTCGGGCGCTTACCGAAAAATTGCGGAAGTGCACCGCGTCCCCTGCGTCGTCGCCGGATTCGAGCCGACGGACGTCCTTCAGGCGATAGAGATGCTCGTCCGGCAGGTCCGGGACGGGAGGTCGGAAGTCGAGAATCAGTACACCCGCGTCGTCCACGAGGAAGGCAACGTCGCGGCACGCGGCATCATGGACAGAGTTTTCGAGCCGCGAGATGCCAAGTGGCGGGGTATCGGAGTGATCCCCGGCAGCGGGCTGGGGATACGGCCCGGCTATGCGAGGTTCAATGCGGAAGTGCAATTGCCGGTCGTGCCGGAGAAGACCGTCGAGAACGAGCGTTGCATCTGCGGCCTCGTCCTGAAAGGAGTCAAGGAACCGACCGACTGCGCCCTCTTCGGGAAGGAATGCGCGCCGGAAAATCCGGTGGGCGCGTGCATGGTCTCCGGCGAAGGCGCCTGCGCAGCGTACTACAAGTATCGTTGAAAGGTTTGGTGCAAGATGGCTATTGCGGACGACAAAATCCTGCTGGGGCACGGCAGCGGCGGCAAGCTCATGCACGATTTGATTCGGGACGTCATGGTTCGGGAGTTCGCCGCCGACCCCGAGGCGAGGCTCCTCGACTCCGCTATCCTGAAGCTGAAATCTCGAAAGCTGGC
Organism: bacterium; assembly: GCA_013203085.1. Taxonomy (GTDB): domain Bacteria; phylum Auribacterota; class JABMQX01; order JABMQX01; family JABMQX01; genus JABMQX01. The sequence goes on from JABMQX010000780.1 coordinate 2,271, forward strand.
TTTCACAACCGACACGTATGTCGTCAAGCCCTTGTTCTTCCCCGGCGGAAACATCGGCAAACTGGCAGTGTGCGGCACAATCAACGACTTGAGCGTCGTCGGCGCGACCCCTCTGTTCTTGTCCTGCGGACTGGTCATCGAAGAAGGTTTTGAGATATCCTTGCTGAGAAAGGTCGTCCGCTCGATGAACATAGCCGCCGAACGAGCGGGCGTGAAAATCGTCACCGGAGATACCAAAGTCGTCGAGAAAGGGAGCTGCGACGGGCTGTTTGTCAACACCGCGGGAATCGGGTACGCGGAAACGTTCTTCGACGGCAAAATCCGCGTTGGAGACGAAGTCATCGTCAGCGGAACAATCGGGGACCATGGAATGGCGGTTATGGCTGCCAGGGAAGACTTCGGTTTGGAGACGTCGCTTCGCAGCGATTGTGCTTCGGTCAACGGGATGGTCGAGAGCCTGAAGCCCTTTTTCCATCGCATCCGCCTCATGCGAGACCCGACCAGGGGTGGGCTTGCCACCGTCCTCAACGAGTTTGTCGAGGGGACTAACATCGGCATTCTCGTTGACGAAGAATCTATTCCGATCAAGAGGGGGGTGGTTGCGCTGAGCGAACTGCTGGGACTCGATCCGTTTTATGTCGCGAACGAGGGGCGGATCGTTCTGGTTTGCTCGGAGGGGATGGGCGAGGCGCTCGTCAGGCGATTGCGATTCCATCCTCTGGGCAAGAAGAGCGTGGTTATAGGGAAGGTCGTCGCGGATTATCCGGGCAAAGTCTGCATGACGACGAAAGCAGGCGGAACTCGCATCCTCGACATGCTCATCAGCGACCAGCTCCCGCGAATCTGCTGATGAGGGACGGCCCGATGGCGACGCTTCCGGGGTGGTCGGCGGTCCCAGCGGAAAGCTGTTCACTGTTCCTCTGCTTCCTGTGCCAGGGCGAGCTCAGTGAGTAGCTGGAGAGTTTTTTTCGCTTCTTCCTCGTTGATCCTCTCGATGGCGAAGCCCGCGTGCACGAGGACGTAGTCGCCCACCTCCGCGTCCGGCAAAAGTTGGAGGCTTACTTTTCGTTTGACGCCTTCGATTTCGACCTTGCCGAACGGTCCGTCGGCTTCGATGAGTTTCATTGGTATGGCAAGACACATTGTTGTCGCTCCGGTTATCCTTTGGAATTTCGCTGTTGCATTTTGCTCCTCAGCCAGGTGACCCATTCCTCGACGCCCTCGCCGGTTGTGCACGACGTTGCAGTCACCTCAAGGTCGGGGTTGACTGCGAGAGCGTCGTTTTTCATCGCCTCGATGTCGAAATCGCAGTATGGCAGAAGGTCAATTTTGTTCAGCAGCATGAGGGACGCGTTGCGGAAGATGACCGGATATTTCGCCGGTTTGTCCTGTCCTTCGGGGACGCTGATGACTACGATCTTGGCCTCCTCACCGAGGGCATACCCTGCCGGGCAAATGAGGTTTCCGACGTTCTCGATAAACAGCAAATCAAGGTCTTGGTACGGAAACTCGGAAAGGGCTGAGGCAATCAGGTTCGCGTCGAGATGGCACGCCCCTCGTGTGTTGATCTGGAGAGTTTCCACGCCCAGTTTTGCGATCCTTTCCGCGTCGCGGCTCGTGGCGATGTCTCCCTCGATCACGCCGATCCGATACTCTCCCTTGAGCCTTTCGATGACGACCTCGAGGACGGACGTTTTCCCCGCCCCGGGTGAGCCGATGAGGTTGAAGACTGCGACGTTACTCTCCTCAAACTTCTTCCGGTTTTGTTCGGCAATCGCGTCGTTCGCTTTCAATACGTCCGTTAGAACCTTGATTTCGACCATTGATTATCCTTTCCGTTCTTTATCTGAGACTATTCGCACTCGATCGATTCCAGGAAGAATTCCCTTCCGCTGATGACCTCGATCTTCGGGGATTCGCATTCCGCGCAGCGAAACATGTACTCCCGGATGGGGAACTCCTTCCCGCAATCGCCGCATCTGCCCTTGAGCGGCTTTTTCTCGAAATCGAGTCGAGCGTTTTCAGCCATCGTTCCTTTTGAAACGACTCCAAAGGCAAATGTGAGACAATCGGGGACCACATTGCTCATGTCCCCTATCACGATTCGCAGGGAAGTGACTCGCGAGACATCCTGCCCTTCCGTCGCTTGCTTCACAATATCTATCAGGTTTGACGCTATCGAAAGCTCGTGCATCTGGCATCTCTCGGTTCTGACATCTTAGAACTTCCCAATAAACATGAGCAGTCCGATGACAACGAAAACAACGCCCGCTACTTTCCGAACGTATTGTCGCGGAAAGTTGGTTCCTATGATATGACCCAAAACGAAGGCGAGGAGAGTCACGAGAGCAAGCGCCAGGACCGCGCCAAAGAAAATTGCCCAGTGTGAAGTATGCTTCCCCGCTGCCAGGGAGAGAACCGCCAGTTGCGTCTTATCTCCAAGCTCAGCAATGAAGATCACGCCAAATGTTGTTATCAAAGTCTTCCAAAACATTCCAGTTCCTTTCTCAAAAGCAGAAGTGTAAGTCTTCTTGCACCCGCTTTGGCGGATGAAAGGCTACTGTTTTCATTCTTCACTCAATCTCCCTTATGATGCTGTGCAATAATTTCCTTTCCGCCGCGCCAACTCGTTGTGCCGATTTTGCATACGCGGCACCTATATCGCGCAGAGCCGCGGCTTTCCAAGCCCGGCGCTCGATCTTTTTTGCTATGCGAAGGGCTTCAAGGTAGCGTCCGGCCTGTGCAAGCTTTCCGGCTATGTTGGCCAGGGCTTGGGCTTCTTCCCTGCCATCCTTTATTCCTTTGACGGCCTCGATTGCCTCGTCGTGTTCTCCATCTTCCGCGAGCCTGACGGCAATTTCAGCCAAGGCAGAGGATTTCTCCGGCACGCTCGGCATCATCTTCGCGACCCGAAGGGCTTGGCGGTACTTTCCAGCATGGATAAGCTTTCTCGCTATGTCACTCAACGTGTCCGCCCTGCTATCGGAATCCGATTGCTTCTTTGCGACTTGCAGGGCCTGCGAAAGCATCTTGGAGGCGTTCTGCTTCTGCTCGAGCTGAGCATACACGCTTGCTATGCTCGCCAAGGCGTTGGCCTTATGACCCCGATATTTTATTGTTTCGGCGACCCGAAGGGATAGGGATAGAACCTCAGAGGCTTTCTCCTTGTCCCCGGCCTCTGTGCAGATGGCCGCTATTGCAGCGAAGGCGTCCGCCTTGATACGTATGGAATCACCCCTCCCACGGCCTTTTTGGATGCGTTGCGCCACGCGGACAGCTTGATCGTACTGCCCGACGGCAGCGTACCCCCGGCTCACATCAGCCAGCGCGGATGGTTTCCAGAAGTCTTCCGCTGTCTCGGCGACCGAATAAGCCTGGCTCAGGAGCTCAAGTGCCTCTTCTTTCTGGCCCGCTTTTGAGAGGCTTTCAGCTATCGAGGCCAAGGCTGAAGTTTTGCAGAAGGAGTCCTGTATTGTTGCCGCGATTTTTAGTGCCTGGTGGTGCTCACCAGCCTCCCCATACAACTCAGCCGCTTCATCCAGGGAGATGTCTCTTTCAAAACCCTCCTTTCTCTTTTGCGCCGCCCGGTGCGCCTGGGGCAGGATCTCGGATGCCTTATCCTTGTGGCCCGCCCTCAAGCATTTTCGGGCTATTCGGGCGAGGTCCCGGAACTTACGGCCAGCGTGTTCCTGCATCTGTGCCGCCTGGGTCGCCATGTCGTATTGTCCCGCTTCGGCACAGAGGAAGGCTATCATAGCTAGCGCCATGGCCTTGCGAGTGGAGGGGCTCAGACGTTCCAGGTGAGGGGGCTCGCTGCCGTTCCGGCTTTCGGAGACCTTGCCCGAGTGAACGCCTTCCACAGTTTCGGAAGGAGGAGGTGGACGGGGAGGGGCGTTTTCGGTCGTAGTGTCAGCGGCGTTGCTGGTCTGGTCGCGTGCCACTTCTTTCTCGGGCTTCTCAGCGGGAATGTCGAGTCCGCCGGAAGAAGAGACTATGTTTTCGGCTGCCACAAGCGCCCGGGAAAATATCTCCGAAGCCTTGTCCTGTTGCCCGGCTTCGGCGTGCTTGATGGCTATCTGGGCCAAAACAAGCGCCTTCTCATAATCGTCCTTTATCTTCTCGGCTGCCTGAAGAGCTTGGGAGAATATCTCTGAGGCCTTGCCCTTTTCGCCTGATTCTACGTGCTTGATGGCTATCTGGGCCAAAACAAGCGCCTTGTCATAGTCGTCCTTTGTCTTGTCGGCTGCGTGAAGAGCTTGGGAGAATATCTCTGAGGCCTTGTCCTTTTGCCCCGATTCGGCGTGCTTGGTGGCTATTTCGGACAGTGCGCAGGCTCTCGAGCCGGGTTTGCCTACCGATTCGGCGACAAGTAGAGCGCAGGCCAGGGGGCTTTGTTCTGCCTCGGCTTTCAGCTTTGCCCGGGGAAGGATGGTGTCTTTGAATTCGGCTTTCGTACTTTCCAGCTTCGCGACCGCCTTTTCGTAAAGCTTGAGGGCGTCGGCGTAGCTTGTCCTCTCGGCTTGTTGTGCTGACTTGACAAGCCGAGAAGCCTCCGCAAGAAGTTTCCTTGCGTTCTCATCGGAGCTGGCGGGACTCTTACGAGGAGCGCGCCGGCAGCCGAGCGCGACGACTGCAAGGCAAGCGATGATGGTAACGAGTAAGGGTTTATTCATTGTTGCCGCCTCCTTTGGGCGAGTATCTTTTGCGCGGTACTTGTATGGTAGCCCGACGGTGCCGAGAAGACAATAGATTTTGCGGAAGTGCTGCGGCCTTAAAAAGGGGAAGGATTGGGAAAAAGTTGGGATTCTCCAGTAAATTGAGCTTGCGCAAATACTGGAGGGGGGGCTCCAGGGAGATGCCGGGGAAAGGGCGAGGGCGAGTGTCTGCGGGGCCTCGGCCACGAAAAAATGCGGGGTTTGGGAGAAAACGGCCGAGTGCGAGCATATTGAGAGCCCGCAAATGCCTGAGGGGGGAGGAAGCGGCGTAGGTGAAAGTGCGGTCATAGGCTGGAATTTCCGAGGAGAAGGGTCTGAAAGCGTGCATTGCGTATCTCCTATTTGAAAGGGCACGGCTAATGAGGGGTGCGGCAGTATTATAGAGGCATTGGATTATTGCGCCTCTTCAGGGCGTGGATGATTCGATTCGACCGGGTCCCCTAGGCGTTGCCCAGGGCTACAATATGGCGC
>JABMQX010000781.1 GCA_013203085.1 bacterium
AGATAAGAGTGGACGAGGAAACCCGCCGCAAAGCCAATATCGCCCTCACCCGCATGCTCGGGGTCCTCTGAGCGCGCGGCGAAACCGAGGAGGTGCAACATGAGAGCAATTGCAGTCGCAGTATTCGCGGTTGTGGTGTGCTGCGGTGCTCGCGCCGTTGCCGACACCCATTATGTCTCGAAAACCGGCACGAACATTCATCCCTATACAACTCCCGAAACCGCTGCCTGGGAAGTGCAGGACGCTACTGATGCGGCCGATGAGGGAGACCGGGTCGAGATCGGCCCCGGAACGTTTACAGGTCGGGTTGAACTGAAGCCCAATACGATCATCGAGGGCGCCGGACCGAAGCTCACGACGGTGGGGTCGGTCATCGCGGCTGACGGGTGCGAAATCGCTCATCTCAGTATCACTGGCGGCGAAGTCGGCATAGCCTGTGAAAGAGCGAGTGTTCTCATTCACGACTGCCATATATTCGCATGCACAGCTCAAGGTGTAGCCTGCGAGTATTCCCGCGTGGCCCTATTCAACTGCAGGATATTTGACAACGTGCGAAGCGGCGTGTTCTGTGAGCTTTACTCGGAGGTCGTTGTTTGGGGTTGTGAGATAACTTCTAACGGCTACCAGGGAGTGCATGTGTATTACGATTCCATGGCGGAAGTTGTGGACACCGTAATTCGCGGGAACGGATCCTCGGGTTTGTACTGCTACGAGTCGTCGGCAAGGGTCATTCATAGTCTCATTTGCGGGAACGGCGGTGGGGTCTACGCTTCGGGAGAGATTGTGAATTCCACTATGGCGGACAACATCCGGCCGATAGTCCTCGCCGCCGGTTCGTCCGTCTCCAATTCGATAATCTGGAATAACGATCTGCAGTTAGAAGATCCTGAAAAGACGACCGTCTACCACAGCGACACGCCGCTGACCCATTTGTCCGGCGTTAACGCCAATATTTGTGCCGATCCCCTCTTCGTGGGTTGGGGAGCTTTCAACCGCCAGGATAATCCCATCCATGTTCAGGCGAACCATCATGGCGAGCAGGAGGGCACCCAGGCACGCCCGTTCAACAGCATCACCGCCGCATTACGTAGCTACTCTTACCAGCTCGCCGCCGGCTCGCCGTGCGTTCGGTCATGGCAGAACATGGGGTACTACCTGCACGGAGTTTCCCCGGCAGAATCCAGGTCAGATTCAGTCCGAATCGCAGTAGGCGAAGGAACCTATCACGAGCGGGCAGTAGTTGTCCCCGGGGACATTGATCTGATTGGTGCCGGCCAGCATAGGACTTTTGTCCAGTTCCCGCCCTTGCCCCCTTCGGGCATGGCGCTCCCTCTGCTGCGAATGGGCACAGGGGTCCTGGTTGAAGGGCTCACACTACGGAACGTTGAGCCCTCCCTGAGGTCGGCTGGAGTGTACTGCGGGCAAGGATCAACCATCAGGCGATGCACGATCTCGGGCTTCACCGGCTATTCGGAAACGGCTTTGCTCCTGCCGCAGGCGTCCACAGCCGACTCGTGCACCGTGTGCAACAACTCGGCGTTTGGCATCGCCACCTCCTCAGACGCCTCCCGTTCCGCGACGATCCTCAACTGCCTCGTGTATGGCAATGGCCACGGCATCTGGTGCTCCTGGCCTGCCTCCTCGCCCCTGATCTCCAACTGCACAGCGGTAGGCAATCGCGGCTTCGGGATCCACAGCCATGTCCCCGACGCCAATCCTACGATAGTGAACTGTATCGTGTGGGGCAACGGCACCGACATTGATGGGATAGAAGCCTCGCTGGTCAGCCATTCCAACGTTGGAGATGAAGAATTCGCCGGAAAGAATATGAACGTCTCCGCTGACCCGCAGTTCGTCAACGCCGAAGCAAGAGACTTTCGCCTGAAGCCAAGCTCGCCCTGCATAGATGCGGGCGATAACACTGTCTCTGGCCTCCCCGATACGGACATGGCGGGAATGCACAGAATCATGTATGGCGGAAAGAGCCTCACCGTGGACATGGGCGCGTATGAGTATTACATCAACGACCTGGAGCCGGGCCCAGAGGCGGAGGAGACAACTCTGACCTGGAGCTCGCTTGCCGACAGGACTTATTCCATCTTCTACTCTCACGACCTCGCTACCTGGCATCTCGCGGAGGCCACCTTCCCCTCTGCGGGTGACACGACCACCTCCTGGACTGACGACGGCTCGAAGACCGGCGTAGCGCCGTCCCTCGTTCCCCGGCGCTTCTACCGCATCCTGGAAAACCCATAGCGAAGCGAAGGAAGCCCTTTCATCCAAGCACATCGCCGGGCGCTCACACCGGCCCGGCCGGGAATTGCCTTCCGCCTTCTCGACGCGCAGTTAATGGCACATGCCTGCTTGAGAGCCGCGTGCGCCAGAAGGCTCTTGACTTTGTCTGCGAGGTTTGGGAATATCTGGTTAGTGGTTTGCTGCGGATGATGAGGCTTCCCGCCGGGATACAGCGGGTCAAAGGAATTTCATCTCTTCCAATAGAAAATTCATCTGCACAAAAGAGAAAACGACAACATCTTAAGGAGACAGGAAAATGACAAAGATCGCCATCGGTAGCTGGGCTTACGTCTTCGGGCCCTACGAAAGCAATCCCATAC
>JABMQX010000001.1 GCA_013203085.1 bacterium
CTCGCTGCGGCTCCCAATGTCAAACTCAGGAAGACCGAGTACGGGACAGAACTGGTTGTCCCCGGGCGTGTGCCGCCGATCGGCTACACCGTGAGGGATAACGTGTTGTATGTGGCGATAGGGGAAGGGCTTCTGGACCGGGTCTTGTCGAGTCGGGCATCGGAAAATCTCGCCCAGACAGCTCATTTCAAACAGGTCAACATGGTCACGGGAGACAACCCCTTCGTCTCAGCGTACCTGAACGTGGATGCTATCCGGAAAACGCTTCTGCCTCTCGCGCCTCCTCAGGCGCAGCAATTTGCCGAACTGCTCGGCCTCAAGGACATACATGCCGCAGGGATCAGTGTGACCGCAGATGAAGAGGTGGTGGGTTTCAACCTCGCCCTTCGGTTCACGGAAGACGCCCCCGGTATCGCCAGTCTCCTCAGCGTGCCGAACACCACGCCGAACGGGATTGCTTATGTGCCGGAGGACTTCTCCTATGTGACACGGTTTTCGATTGGGCCGCCAGCGGAATTCGTGAAGAAGATTCGAGCGCTGCTGGAAAGGGCCGGCGCGGGACAGAAGATTGACCAGGGTTTCGCGGAACTCAAGGAGAACGCGGGCATTGACATGGAGAAGGTTTTGGCTTCGCTCGGCGGAGAAATTACCATCGGGGTGAAGGTCCCTGAAGCCCTTGAAATTCCGAACGTGGTGCTTTGCGTGGAGGCAAAGGACCCGGAGTACTTGATGGAGTTGGTGAAGAATCTCTCCCAGGCAATGTCCATTAGCCTCTCCGAGACGGAGGAGGACGGTAGGAAGATCATGACGGTCACACCGCCGATGCCGCTTCCGTTCACCCCGGCGATTGCCGTGGAAAAGGACATGATCGTGATAGGGATATCCAAGGCTGTTCTTCAGAAGGCTCTGTCCGCGAAGGAGTATGGGCGAAACATCGCCAGCAAGGCGAGCTTCAAGGCGGCGATGGAGGGCCTCCCAGCGGACAGCAACATCGCTCTGGAATATATTGAGATGGATGACCTCGGACAACTGCTTGTCGCCGGGGCCGGCATGGCTGCGGCGTGGGCGCCGGAGGACGCGAAGCCGATGGTCGCCAAAGCTATCGAGTACCTCAAGAGAGCTGTCGAGGATCTCGAGGAAGGAGCGGAGGTCGTCTATAGAACGCCGGACGGGCTCGCCATCCAGAGCAGATGGGGGACACGTTCCCTAATGCAGATTCTGAAAAACGGCGCGGCTTTCGGTCTGAAAGCGGTAATGTTGGCCAAACACAAACGCGTCGCTGTGGAGGAAGAAGTAGAGACTACTGCGGAATAGGTGGCTCCGTAAGAGGCGTTACCGAAGTAAAGGTCCGAGCATGAACCGCGGCCTTTTTCCAGCTAACAGGCAGATAGCCTGACTCCCTGGAAAAGGGCCGCTGCGGTGATCGTTCTCGAGACGGGGAGAAAGTTCAGCCGGTCACGACCGATGGATTAAGGGGTAGGCCGACGCGCGAGGGCGATGCTCGCTGGCAAGAGGTTGGTTGCTCGAACCTCGGGATGCTACATTCGTACAGCATGCAAGCACGTCCTCGCTTGACCCTGGGTGCAGGGGGGTTCCATCTCCAAGAAGATGAAAGGGGATGCCGCCGGATTTGCGGTCGAGCTTCACAAATACTCCATCCCGCCTGTTCAGAAACCCTGAGGCAGCCGATATTCCGCGGCTTTCTCGCGGACGGTTTCCTCTGGCAAGTCGAGCTTCCTCGCCGCGAGGGAAATATCTCCATTAGCGGCCTTAATCGCGTCTCGTATAGCCTCCTTGATGACCTCGGAGAAGGACACGACCGTCTCTTCGGGAGATGAAGAGTCGGAGGCAAGGTTGTTGTGAACGACCTTGGAGGGAAGATGTGCGAGGGTGACCGTAGGCCCGTCGTGAAGGACGACGATTCCCTCGATGACGTTCTCCAACTCTCGGACGTTGCCTGCCCAGGGATGACTCAGCATGGCGTTCATGGCTTCTCGGGAGAATCCCGTGAAGACCTTCTTGTTCTCCTTGGAAAATTGTTCCAGGAAATAAGTGGCCAAGAGAGGGAGGTCTCCGGCCCTTTCCCTGAGAGGCGGCAGCTCAATGGGCACGACCATCAATCGGTAATAGAAATCCTCCCGAAAATTCCCTTTTTCCACTTCCTTGAGTGGGTCCTTGTTTGTCGCTGTAATCAGGCGAACATCGGCAGTGAGAGTCTCGGTGCCGCCGACCCTCTGGAAGGTCCAGTCCTGAAGGAACCTGAGGAGTTTCGCCTGGAGGGCGAGGCCCATATCGCAGATCTCGTCGAGGAAAAGGGTCCCTCCGTTGGCGGCCTCGCAGCACCCGATATGGCGGCTGATGGCGCCTGTGAATGCGCCCTTCTCGTGGCCGAATAGTTCGCTCTCCAGCAGCTCCCTCGGGATGGCGGCGCAATTGATAGCGATAAAGGGACCCACAGACCGTCTGCTACGATTGTGGATGGAGCGGGCAACGAGCTCCTTGCCTGTTCCGCTTTCGCCTGTCACGAGAACAGTGGCATCGGTCTTGGCTACGTTGGATATGACGCGATAGACCGACTGCATCTGGGGGCTTATGCCAATCATCTCGTCGAAACTGTAACTCTCAGGGGAGGGGCGCCGGTCTGCCTCCTTTTTCAACCTGTGAAGCATAACCGCGTTGCGAACGACAAACTCAAGGCGAGTGAAGTCAAGCGGCTTCCTGAGGAAGTCATAAGCCCCGTTTTTCATGCATTCCACGGCGTTGTCAACGGTTCCGAAGCCGGTGATGA
>JABMQX010000782.1 GCA_013203085.1 bacterium
GCCGAGGTCAAGATCCGCTACAGTCACCCCGGAGCGAAAGCTCTCGTCATTCCTGTGGGAGGTGGGCGGGTCAAGGTCGTCTTCGAGCAGCCGGAACGAGCCATTACACCCGGACAGGCTGTGGTCTTTTACGACGGCGAAACCGTCCTGGGCGGGGCCTGGATCGAATCAGCCGTGGGAGGTCCGTGAGCCCATGCCCTGCTCTCGCTCGTGGACGACGTTTTCTTCAAGGGTCTTCTGCAGTTCTTTGGGGGTCCTGTAGTCACCAGCGTAGCAACTGACGACAGGCAGGACGGACAGGTGCCGGTGGATACTCACCTTCTGTCTGCATCCGTATTTGCGGAAAAACGACATCCGGATGCGGGACGTGAACTCGCTCAAGATCGAATCCGTCTGGCTGAACGTCTACCTGGGCGGGACGTGGACCTCCAGGAGCGACCATCATCTGTACATAGACAACGTGGTGATCGCGCGCAAATACATCGGTCCTATGCCGAAGTAGGTCGCGAGAAAGTGAAGCTTCTCATCCCAAGCAGCTTGGTGAAGGGGTAACGCGACATGAAAGTGTCGGAGCCGCGCCTTGTATTCCTGCGCCCTGACCTTTGAAGTCTCTTTCGTACTGCCTTGATAACGCCGCCCGCGATGCCAGAAGTCATAATGCCAATAAGGGGAACCTGGGTGCCTTCTCACGCTCATTGTCCAAACCTCCAGAATCGCGTTTACTGTTTCGATCCCGGAAGCGGAGCGGACTACCGCAAGCGAAGTCAAGAAAAAACCGTCTCAGTGGCGGGAGGAGAGGCACAGAACTCGGCAGAAGGGTGTATGTAACTACTGGAAAACGAGAGAGAAGGGGAGTGCGCCAAGTAGGAATCGAACCTACAACCTACGGATTAAGAGTCCGCCGCTCTGCCTAGTTGAGCTATTGGCGCACCCTAAGTTGGCTTAATGCAACATCCGGAGTTGCAGTCTGCCAATTGCCTGAATTGCAGAGATGCTTCACCCTTGTGCGACATATGTTAACAAGGACTCTTGACTCCGGTTCTTTGTGAGCATACGCAATTATGAGGAGAGTGCATATGGAGTATCTCAAAAAAACTTCTCATGACTTCTTATGCTTGCGGAGGATAACATAAGATGAAAAATCTCTGCAAGGAGTTTCTCATAGGGTCGTATATTCTACGCACATACAGCAGAGTCTCTGGCAAATCCGAAACTAAAGGAACAATATTCTGCCGTTTTGTCAGGAGTGGTCTTGAGCAGTGATCTGCTTGTAGTCCCGTAGCTCCTGCGGGACAATCTCCAGCTTCTCTCTCCTACTGCATCCACTTTGTACGACCGGCGTTCTTTCGGTAGCGGTCGACCCATTCTCAGTTATCAGGAGCTTCGGCCAGAAACCGGGAGGGTGGTGACGTGACCTATTGGCAGCGAGATAGAAATCGATATTGGCAAGTGTGAACGTCTTTCTTCGCCGGAGAAAAATGGGGGAACTCTCCAACTGTTTGCTCAAAGTGGTGCGGAGGTTGATGGAGGAGATGTTGTGCGGCATTCTGTGCGGGCAGTCAGGGCGTCTTGCGGAGATTGCGAGGGCTTTGAACGATCCCGCCCCGGGCGGCGCTGAAGCTGGGCATCCTCGCTCACCACGCCCTGAGAGCAGCCAAACGCCTCTTCTTGATCCCTGATTTCCGATCCTACGCCCCAGCCGATGGCATAAGAGGCTTTCCGGCGGGCTGTGAAGCTCCATTTCGCCGACGGAACGCTCCACCGCGACCCGACCCGCAACTAATCCTGCCAATACAGCCAAACTCTTGGCGAAACTCTTGGTCGCATTCGGATTGACGTAGCCGGAGGAAGGTTATATCATAGGCGAAGCCGTGTGGTGCTCGGGTCCTCGGGATGAACCGCCGCTCGACAAGGAACACACCCCGGCACGGCGAACAGTGCGTTGCTTTCCGGCGGGGAGGGTGCTTATGAAGGCGTGGATTGCACCGCGTCCCGGTCTCGTAAAGCATAGGAAATCGCAAATCATGGAAAAGATTACAGTTCCGCTCGGCGAAAGAAGCTACGACATCATCATCGAGTCCGGCGGCGCCGCGAGGATCGGCTCTGCGGTGGCAGGCTTGGGGCTCCGCGGGAAGGGTGTGATCGTCTCGGACCTGGAGGTGAAACGTCTCTATGGTTCTCTCGTTGCTGACAGCCTCACCGGGGCAGGTTTCGACGTAACGGTGCTCACTATCCGCGCCGGCGAGGAGAACAAGACCCTCGACGGGGTGGCACGCCTCTACAGCGACATGTTGTCCTCAGGTTTGGACAGAAAATCATTTCTCGTGTCCCTCGGGGGCGGACTCGTTGGAGATGTGGCAGGCTTCGCGGCGGCGACCTATATGCGAGGAATCCGCTTCGTGCAGGTCCCTACGACGCTCCTTGCTCAGGTGGACGCAAGCGTCGGCGGCAAAGTCGGCGTCAATCTGCCCGAAGGCAAGAACCTCGTCGGAGCTTTTCACCAGCCCTCCCTCGTGTTCATAGACCCCAAGCTCCTTGCAACTCTCCCAGCCAGGGAAGTGAGGTCGGGATTCGCCGAGGTCATCAAGTACGGCATCATCCGCGATCCCGATTTCTTCTCGTTCCTGGAGTGGAATCATGAGGACATCCTATCCCTCAAGCCGGCACTGGTGGAGAAGTCCGTGGCAGTCTCTTGCCGCATAAAGGCAAAGATAGTTGCAGCGGACGAAAGGGAGGAGTCGGGGCTGCGAGCCATCCTCAATTTCGGGCACACCGTCGCCCACGGCCTCGAAGCCCTCACCGACTATACAACCTATCGCCACGGGGAAGCCATCTCCATCGGCATGGCTTGCGCCGCGGAGATTTCTTCGAAGCTGGGGCACCTTTCCGAGAGCGATGCCGATAGGATAATCGCCCTTCTGAAAAACGCTCATCTGCCCGTGACCTTCTCCCGTTTGGATGTCGAGCACATCGTCGCAAGGATGCGTTTCGATAAGAAAGCCATCGGGGAGACGATAAGATTCGTCCTCGCAAGGAATATCGGCGACGTTTTCCTCTCCGATGAAGTTCCGCTTGAAGTGGTCGAAGAGGTTCTCCGCCGAAGATGCGACGCCTCGCCGTAATGGCGTGAGGCGAGTTTACCTGCCCCTGCGGCGCTCGGAGAGAAA
>JABMQX010000783.1 GCA_013203085.1 bacterium
CGGCAGCCGGCCGAGCTAACCTGCCCTGTGTGCCCCATTCAGCCAACCTGGCGATGGTTACCGTCTTCACGGTGCATATGCTTGGGGCGATACCCAACGCTGGGCCGTACGTCGAATTCTCTATCGAGCCGACCGGATGGACAAAAGACCTGTATCATCCACCATTGGAAGTGCGAGACGGGCGCGTCGTTATCCCCGATGGCCCCGGCTGGGGCGTAAAGGTCAACCCAGAGTGGCTCGCGGCGGCGAAACGTCAGATAAGTGAATGAGAAACATAGCCACCACTCTTGAATACAAGAAAGTGGCTTTCAAGGTTGGTTTGCAGCTCAACCGAGTTCAAGGCTTCTCTGTTTGCGTTACTTGCCGCGCGATCTCGATGTCCCGCTTCACCTGCTCGCCGTATTTCTGCCAAGAGAATGTCCCCCCGCCGACATAGGGTACTTCGCGGTAGTGCGACTTCGTAGCTGAGACAACATTTTCCCAATGTACCTCGGCTTGTTCCAGAAGCGATACGGCTTTTTCCTTTTCTGAAAGAAGCCCGGTATGGCGGAACGTCTGCAACGCCACTCCGGCTCGCAGCTTGTCAGCACAATAGAGGCTCAGGTTGGCCCACGTTTCGAGATCATCGAGCTCGCACTCGAAGGCCCCTGGGTGGACACGCGCCTGGGTCCTCAGAGACTCAATAAGGCTCAAAACAGTCCGCCCGTCCCTTTCGGAATCCGCGGCTATTTGCAGGGGGGTAACGCTCCCCTCCGCCATCTTCTCGTTGGCGGACACGCCCTTCACATAGTCGGGGATAGAAATGAACGTGGGATCGAGTGTCTCGTGGTGGATAAGCTCATCAATGGATATGAAAGGTGAAACCCCATCGCTAATTCCGCGCGACCTCGCGGCCGCCAGGAAACCCTCGGAATACAGGGTAAAATCCCAGGTGGCCGCATGAAAAGAAGCCAATCTCAAGGGCATTCGGCTCGCCAGGGTGTACGCTCGCAGCATCGTCTTTCCAACGCCTTTTCCATAACGGCGCTCGAATGCCGCCTCGAAGACTATGTTCGGAGCCTCTGGATCGTACAGCAGGCGCCCCCACAACCTGTAAAACAACCACTGTTTCTCGAAGGCATAGTCCCAGGTTTGGTGCTTATGGAGGACATGGGAATAATCTTTGGCGGGGATATACCCCTCTGACCCGACGAAATACCCGCCAACATAGTCTCTTCCATTTATCGCGATATGCTGCCGTATGAAATCGGGCTCGCCCCATCGCAAGATAAAGAAGTCCTCGTTTCGGATCATCCAGGCAATCTTGTAGTTGGTGGGTTTCGGTTTCCAGAAGCGCTCGTCAATTTCTCCGGTAGGATAGTCGTGGGTGATGGCGAGTCGCGGCGTGGAATGTCCATGGGACCAGTTGAACTTGACTTCCACCCAAACGGGATCGGGCAGATTTGCGTTATCAATCACTCGTCTCATCTCGATTGGGGAACCGGCGAGGACTGAACGATGGATGAACTTCACTGGACGATTTGCCCTCTTCATTCCCGCGACGAAGGTTTCTTCGATCCAATCCTCCCGTTCTTTGGGAGTCATGCCTCTCATCCAATCCGCCAGTGTCACGCCCAGTCCCGTCAAGTCCTCATATTCGTTGATTACTTGTGTCACGCATTCGCGGGTGTAACGCCGCACCAACTCCGAGGTATCGTTTCTCTCTTTCATCCCATACGCGCTGGCAAACTGCGGCGAGACGACAATGTTCCAGTTGACAATATACGTCTCTATCCCACGATTCTTGGCCATGCGAAACAGCGAGCGCCAGAAGAGCCGCCACTCCTCCATATCCTCAACGCTGAAGGGACACGCTTCCGGGAAATTCTCAGGCCGAATCATGAAGGGAAAGGGATGGAGATTCCAAAGCGACAGAACGTTGAACCGGTTCTCCGTCATCATGTCGAGAAATCGTCGCCAGAAGTTCAGGTCACGACAAGTGTCAAGATGCATTTCGGTTGCCGCGCTCGAACGATACGGAGACCACGGAAGATTGAACTTTATTGCACGAAACGGGAAACGCGGATTTGACACCTTCTCCTGGACGTTGTCCAGACCTCCCCGGATTCGCACCTGTTCGGCCAGATCGAGAACTCCGTACATGGCGCCCGATTCATCCTTGGCCTGAATGCAGAGCATCCGTCCTCTTTTCGTCCGCAATCTCAAAAGCTGGAAGCCCTCGGGCCGAACTGACCGACTCATTGAAGTCTTTTTGCCAGCGAAAGGAAGAAGCTCAGCCTCGGACTCGTCTGACAAGATGAGAACGTCCGGCCTCTTCGGGCAGTTCGTCAAGTCGTGGTAGGCGACCTCCTCATCAATTTCGCGGAGCGCTTTGTCGAGCTTACCTACCGCAAATCGGAGCAGAGGAGAATCCGTTCTATAGGCGACGGAAACATCCCCGTCCGCTGATTGGACGACCGACATCCAAGCAAGAGCAATGAACCAGCTTCCTCTACGCAGGAGTCTCTGGCAATCTGTTTTTCTCATCACACACCCCACCGGAATTCCATTTCAACGGGACAGCCAACCTTATACTTTGACACGCAGCTCAACCTTCTGACTGATGAGCAGCTTCTGAAGCGTCTTGACGTTGAGTTTGCGAGGCGGAACCTTGCGGATAGCGGACAGGGCCGCCGCGCAGCCCGACGCATGCCCAATCGCCATAGCCGGCGCCATGGAGCGCGCGGATTGAAACGGTCCCTGCTCACACGAGATGCAGCGCCCTGTCAAAATCAATCCTTCGATTTTCTTCGGCACCAATGAGCGATAGGGAATATCGAAGCCTTCGTGGGCTAAGAAGAAACGCTTGCGACGGTAACTCGGCATCGGGTTGGAGCTGATGGCGACGACATCGGGAAAGCGCTTGCCCTTAATCGCGTCCTCTTCCGTGACGACGTATTCTCCAAGAATGCGGCGGGTCTCTCGCACGCCGATGCCGGTTGCTGTCTGCATAAGGTAGACGGATTCCATGCCCGGCTTCTTGCGCATCGCCTGGACCTGCTCCCACAGCTTCAAGCGGGTCTCAACTTCGGCCCGCGTCAGATTCTCGACGTCCAGACCGTCGCCTCCAAAGCCCGGGCCCCACCGCACAACCCGATCGCCAATGCGGATACCACCAAAGGGTCCCTTCACGCTGGACGGCACGCCGCCAATTCGGTACATCAAGCTCATGCCCATGCGGTCCCCTTTTTCCGCCGGCTTCATAAACGGCGCACTGGCACGCGCCGCGATGTCCCCATCACCTGTAGCATCAATGACAATGTCTGCGGTGATGCCTTGCCGGCCCGATTTCGATTCGACGATGATGCCGGTAACTCGCGAACCGTCGAGCATCGGACCGACGACCCAGCTATGCAACTGTAACTTGACGCCTTCCTTCCTGACCAGATTGAAAGACGCGACCTTAGCCGCCTCGGGATCGAAGCCAATGCAATATGGCAGATCGCCCGCTGTGACACCGTGCTCAGCTTTGGGATAAGGATCGTCATCTGCGATGCCGCCCAGACGCACGAGCTCGGCTATGTACTCGGCGGGGATTCCCTTGACAGTTTGGAGCAATTCCGGCGGGCGCTGGTTTCGAAAACCGTTGTAACAGGTCATTAAGCCCGCCGTTCCGTTGCCACCAAGAAACGGATAGCGCTCGATTAGAAGCGTATCGGCGCCACTTCGCGCCGCAGCCACTGCGGCAATGACGCCACTCGGCCCACCGCCCGCTACAACCACCTGGTAGTGAGCGACGATGGGCGTTTCCAATTGCTCGCGGTAGGTCTGCGGGCGGTTCTCCTTCGCGGCCGCCGCCTGACCGACGAATGGGACCCCCGCGGCAGCGGCGGCACTGCCCAACGCAACACGCAGGAACTCTCGTCGTCCCATGGCGCATCCTTTCGTTGTGCGGCTTGCCTTGCCTGAATGTTTGGCACCTTCTGACATTGTCTGCCTCCTATCAACAGTTGGCTCGCTTAGAGCAGGAAATTGAGAGTCAATTCACAATCGGAGTATCCTCGGCTACAGAGTTGCCCTCCCTCTTTTTGGGCATCAAGTCGCATCCCGAGAACCAAACCCCTGGAACGCATCACGCCATGAGCTTCTCCAAAGATTCACGTTCGCCCTCATTAAGAGGCGCCAGGTCGCGTGCGGCACGGACGTTGGCCCGCAACTCCTTGAGCGAGCCCATGCCGACGACAGCCGCGGTGATGGGCAACCCTAGCACATAGCGGATCAGCTTTTCTGATTCGGCCTGGCGTGGGGCTTCATCGTGGTTCGAGGCGCCATCGTTCTTAATCGGATTGCCTATGGCGAGAGACCCGACGCCTCCGCCCATGACCTTCATGGCCAGGATCCCCATTTTCTTCTTTCGAGCCACGGGTAGCACCAATTCTTCGTACGGCTGTCGCTTCGTTGTGGGATTGAACGTCGTCAGGATCGTATCGAACTCGTACATCTCGGTGGCGCGGCGCATGATCTTGGCACTCTCGTGGCCGGTTACACCGATGAAGCGAGTCACCTTCTGGTCGCGAAGTTTTCTCAGAGCCGTCAGGACACCGTCGGGCTTGCCCCATTTCTCTAAGTCTTCACGTGTGCGAACGCCGTGAATCTGAAGCAGGTCGACGTTGTCCGTGCGGAGGCGCTTGAGACTGGCCTCGACATCGCGCATGGTGCCGTCGTAACTCCGCTGGCCGGTTTTCGTAGCCAGGAAGACCTCTTTCCGCCTGCGCTCAAGGACCCTGCCGTAGTTCAGTTCCGATTGGCCATTGCCGTACGCGGGAGCTGTATCGAGATAGCTGATGCCCATATCTATGGCTCTATTGGCCAGCTCAGCAGGGTCGAACTCCTTCGACCGCTTGCGCAGCATACCGGCGACACCTCCTAATGCGAGGGCACTCACTTCGACGCCCGTCCGGCCAAGCCGGCGCTTGGGAATACATCGCACATTTGACTTAGCTTCCGTTCCTGACCGAGCGCTTAGAGCTGTTCTCCCATGGCTGATGGCAACAACCGCTGCTGCTAATGAACCCATGAATTCCCGACGGTTCATTCCGTTCCTCCGCGTTTTCTGTGTTTACGAACAAGGGAAGACTCTGTTACGTGCTGTTCCAAGCATACCCAGTCTGGGCACCATGTCTGGCACGCGATTTCCTCATCGTCCCATCCTTATGCCCATGAGCTCCTTCGTCTGCGTAGCGACACTGCTTGCCCCGCGTCAAGGAGAACAAGTTCAAGATAGTCAACAGATGAGGGAATATCAAGCACTTTGCAGTAAGGCTAAGAGAAAAGAATGCCACCGGAGCATTTGTATGCCGCCTGGGTCAGCCTCGTTCAGACCAGATTACCGTGGGCCTTAGAGCTCGCCATGCAAGCCCTTTGGCATCGCTGCGCCGGCCCGCTTGGTTACATCACCCCTTGATTCTTGGCGTAGGAATGCCTCAAGGTCTTGAATTTGGGCTATCCATTGATCCGAGAAATTCGAAAGGTGTCGAAGCTCACCCCGTCCCAGATATTCTGGTATCCAGAATACGAGTGCGCCGGGTCGTTAGCTCCTGAGCATCTCCTACAAAAGGAACGAGAAATAATGTTCCCTGGATTTCCTTCTTGGCACTTTTGCGTCTTAGCGTGCGGAGGATTGAGAAGACGAGGGAAGCCGGTTCTGAGAGAGGGCCTGTCGACGAGTAAACGGGATCGCATACGGAAGCCGCTCTGGCTCCAAGCAGCCTCGGCCGTCCGAGACGCAACACTCGTCCTTATTGATTCTTCGGTTGCCGGTGAGCTATTTCTCGACATTTGCTGCCGAGAAAGCCAGCTTGCTTCGTAAGCTGCTAATTCATTATAGATGCAGGAATTATTAGAGGGTCCACGACCCGCGAAGGTCCCGATGCAGCATTTTCTCGGCCTCGGGATCGCCGACAATCTCTTCCTTCTTCGGATCCCAAACGATCTTGCGGCCGAGGCGGATTGCGATGTTCGACATTTGGCTGATGATGTCGGAGCGGACGGCTTGGGCGACGGTGGTGACAGCCCTCTTGCGGGCCCTCACGGCGTCGATAAAGTTCTGATCGTGCCTCTCGCTTCGGAACAGGCTTGCAGTCTCCGGTTCGATTTCGACGTCCAGCAACGATTTCGGATGAACGTCGATTCCGCTTCCC
>JABMQX010000784.1 GCA_013203085.1 bacterium
ACCATACAACCCACTTGTATCAAAGATGTTAGTGGCTGCGGCATCACAGCATTTCCCGTCGGAACCCTTCTTGGAACAGCGCTTGCTCTATCTAATCCGGTACGATCCATAAGGACTCTCGAACCGGCATCCGATTGGGGAAGGAAAAACGTGCATAAATGCAACAGACATATTCTCGATGTTTTGGAACTCTCGCGCCAGCTCATCATAGTTGCTGATGAGGGAGAGCGCGACGCAGAGGACGATAGTTGTGTGGTCCTGTACGGCGTGGTCCGCGACTGCGCTTACAGAATGCGCTGCCGCGCCGAACAGGAACGGGAAGCGCATATTGCTCGCGGCATCTGGGATAGTAACTCGAGTTAGGCTTCAGGAATAAGGCTGGAACAGTGTTTTTGGCGCAAACAAGGAGGATACAGACGTGGAACTAGAAGGAAGCGAGACGGACAAGAATTTGATGGCGGCATTCGCGGGCGAGAGCCAGGCACGCAACCGGTACACCTACTTCGCGAGTCAAGCGATGAAAGATGGGTTTGTCCAGATTTCGAAGATATTTGAGGAGACGGCGAATCAGGAGAAGGAGCACGCCAAGCGTCTGTTCAAGTTCATGACCGGAGGCGAAGCCGAGATTACGGGGGCGTTTCCGTTCGGCGTCATCGGCGAAACGGTTGACAACCTGAAAGCTGGAGCAGCGGGAGAAAACCACGAATACAGCACCATGTACCCCGGGTTCGCGAAGATCGCGCGAGAGGAAGGTTTTGACGAGATCGCCTCGGTCTTCGAAGCGATCGCCGTTGCAGAAAAGCAGCACGAAAAGCGATATCTGGCGCTTGCCGCCAACATCGAGGAGGGCAAGGTGTTCAAGAAGGACGAACCGGTCGTGTGGCGGTGCCAGAACTGCGGCTATGTGCACGAAGGCCCCGAAGCCCCCGAGCTTTGCCCCGCATGCGCACACCCCCGGGCGCATTTCGAACTGCTTGCCGAGAATTGGTGAGCGGCGAGACCGGGGAACTGGTTCGCTGCGGCAAGCGCGGACTGTAGAAAAGGTAAGGTCTGCGTTGTTGAATCGCAAAAAAACTACCGAGGAGGAATTAAGAGCGTGGCTGTACGGAAAATCATCAAGATAGACGAAGAGAAGTGCGATGGCTGCGGCGAGTGCATCATCAATTGCCCCGAAGGCGCGCTGCAGATCGTTGACGGGAAGGCGAGGTTGGTGAAGGAAAGCTATTGCGACGGGCTGGGCGTGTGCATCGGCAAATGCCCGCTGGGGGCGATCACCATCGAGGAGCGAGAAGCGGAAGGCTTTGACGAGGAAGCCGTGAATAAACACATGGTCGAGACAGAGAAGACGGCTACAGTATCTCCGTCGGGCTGCTGTCCCGGATCGGCAGTGAAGGAGATGACGCCGTCTTTGGAGGGCTGTCCGGGGGCACGGATGCGTCAAATGAGTCCAGCCTCGGATTGTTGTCCCTCTTCCGCTGCCGAAGGCGTTGCATCACAGCTCACGCACTGGCCGGTGCAGTTGACGCTGGTGCGGCCGACGGCTCCTTTTCTTCAGGATAGGGATGCGCTTTTCGTAGCTGATTGTGTGCCGTTCTCGCTGGCTGATTTCCATCAGCGTTTTCTTCGCGGGGGGCATCCGGTTGTTGTGGGCTGTCCGAAACTGGACGATCCGCAGCCCTACGTTGAGAAGCTCAAGGCTATGCTGGAGCAGTCCTCTTTGCGGAGCTTGAGCATCGTGCACATGGAGGTGCCGTGCTGCAGCGGGTTGTGCGGGATAGTTGAGGCGGCGCTCAAGTCCAGCGGCAAAAACATACCGGTGAAGGAGTTCACCGTCAGCATAGATGGAAAGGTCATTGGCGAGCGGCGGTGGTAACGTCAGAAGACCCGATTTTATGAGGAGAGACGCATGTTTTGTGACCAATGTGAACAGACGGGAAAAGGTACTGGCTGCACCGTAGCAGGTGTGTGCGGTAAAAATGAGGACATTGACAGCTTACAGAAGAACCTCATTTACACGCTCAAGGGGATATCCGCCTATGTTTATCATGCCGGGGAACTGGGAGTGAACGATCCGGAGATTGACGCTTTCATCCCCGAAGCGCTCTACTCGACCCTGACAAACTCGAATTTCGACCTGGACTATTTCGTGGATATCAACCTGCGTGCCGGGGGCATGACGATCAAGGCGATGAGGATGCTCAAGGAGGCGCACTTTGACAACTACGGCGTCCCCGAACCCATAGAAGTGCAGACGGGCACCGTTGCCGGGCCGGGCATCCTCGTCACGGGCCACAGCCTCAAGGGGCTCGATGAACTCCTCAAGCAGACCGAGGGGACGGGCGTAAACGTTTACACCCACTCGGAGATGCTCCCGGCGCACGGGTATCCGGGGCTGAAAAAGTACAAACACCTCGTCGGCAACCTGGGCAGGGCCTGGTTTGACCAGAAGAAACTCTGGTCCGAGAACGAGCTGGTGGTGATAGCCTTCGGCAACTGCGTGCTGATACCGAAGGAGGCGTACCGGGACCGCTTGTACTGCCTGGGTGTAGCCGGTGTCCCGGGTGCGAAGCGTATCGAGAACTACGACTTCAGCGAGGCGATCGAGCAGGCGAAATCTTTGCCGCCGCTGCCCGATGCTCCGGGCGAGACGACGTTGACGACCGGTTTTTCAGCCAAGGTGGTTCTGAGCCTGGCAGGGAAGATCAAGGAGGCGGTGACTGCCGGCAAGATCAGTCATTTCTTCCTCGTCGGCGGCTGCGACGCACCGGGGAAAGGCGGCGACTACTATCGCGAATTCGTCAAGAGCACGCCAACCGACACGGTGGTGATGACGCTGGCTTGCGGCAAGTACCGATTCAACGATCTGGACCTTGGCGACATCGGGGGTATTCCTCGGCTGATAGACCTTGGACAGTGCAACGACGCGATCGAGGCGATTGACATCGCCGTGGCGTTAGCGGGAGCATTCGGCTGCGGGGTCAACGATCTGCCGCTTACGCTGGTGCTATCGTGGATGGAGCAGAAGGCGGTAGCGATACTGATGTCGCTGTTGCACCTCGGCATCAAGGGCATTTACCTTGGCCCGAAGCCTCCCGCCTGGATCACGCCGAACGTTCTCAAAGTGCTTCAGGACAATTTCGACCTGCGGTTGACAGGTGATCCCAAGGAGGACATGGCGGCGATGCTGGCGTAAGTTGAGAAGACAGCAAGTTATTTTCGACAGGAGAAAGTGAATTTCGGCATGGCGAAGGATGGAGGTGGCAACGATGGCGGAGATGATAACGGTCACGGCCGAGAACTTCGACAGAGAGATATTGCAGAGCGATAGCCCTGCGGCGGTCATGTTCAAGAGCGTGGGATGCCCGCATTGTGCGGTGATGAAGCCGGGAATGGAGAAGATCGCGGGAGAATACGCGGGCAGACTTAAGACGGCGATCGCAGACGTGATAAAAGTCCACGAGAGGGCGATTCAGTACGGCATCTTGAGCGTGCCCCAGGTGCTGTTCTTCAAGGGCGGTGAAAAGGTGGATGAGATAGTGGGAGCTGTACCCAAGAGCAAGGTTGTTAAAAAGGTGAAAAGGCTGCTGGAGGTGGAATCCTACGAAGAAACGGGTTCCTGAGGATAGAGAGGATAGGGATGATATACAAATACATACTCGGTGCGATTATTGGCGGTGTGATTGGTGGTGTGATCGGGCACTTCGGAAAGTGCGCCAGCGGCACGTGCCCCCTGACGGGCAGCCCTATAGGCGGAGCTATCTTTGGGGCTTTCATAGGTGCGTTGTTGGCGTCGGCGTTCGGAGGCCCGCGGGAAGTGGGAAGTCCGCCTAAAGAGCTAATCGAATTGAAGGCGGAGGCGGATCTGAAGGAGATATTGAGCCGCAACGATGTGGTCCTGGTGGACTTCTACTCGGACCGGTGTCCCCCGTGCAGGAAGCTGAAACCTACTATCCACGAGATTGCGACGGAGTACGCCGGTCGGGCGGCTGTTGTAGCTGTGAACGTATATGATTTCCCCGGTTTGGCACAGGAACACGGGGTCGGAGGGATTCCAGACGTGAGAGTTTTCAAGGGGGGCAAGGTTGAGCGAACTCTCATAGGGCTCAATCCGAAGACAGCGTACACTGACGCCCTCGAAAAGCTGTTGACGGCGAACACCCAAAAGGAATAGAAAAACGTCGGGCTGTGCCCGGGAGAGGTTTGTAGCCTGCCGCTGAAATGTAGCATTGCACCGAGATGAAGCCGTGTGGCGCCTGGAGCTGCTCGCCTTCCGGAAAGGATTAGAGTTCATGAGATGCCTCTGCGCATCTTCGATCCCGCTTGTTCTGGCGGGGATAGGCCTCGGGGCGGCACTTGCCGCCGGAGATGACGCCGCGTTGAGTGATGACACGGAAAGCTGTCTTGCCTGTCACGCTACATTGAACCCGGGGATCGTGGCCGACTGGAGAAAGAGTCTTCATGCACGGGTTACTCCGGGCGAGGCTCTGAAGAAGGATGAGCTTGAAAGAAGAATCTCGGTCGTGAAAGTGCCGGACAATCTCGCCAACGTGGCTGTCGGCTGTGCCGAGTGCCACAACCTGAGCCCTGAAAAGCACAGGGACACGTTTGATCACGCTGATTACAAAGTGCATGTGGTCGTTACCCCGAAAGACTGCGCGACGTGCCATGCTGTCGAGGTGAAGGAGTACGGTCAAAACCTGATGTCCCACGCTTACGGGAATCTCAAAAACAATCCGGTTTATCACTCCCTGGTGGATTCGGCAACCGGAGTTCAGTCCTTCGAGAACATGAGGACGAGCGTTTCTCCCCCGGATGCGGAAACCAATGCAGATGCTTGTTTTCACTGTCATGGGACGGCGATTGAGGTGGAAGCTTTGAAGTCAAGGGAGACGGCTCTGGGGGAAATGGAGTTTCCGGTGCTTCGGGGCTGGCCGAATCAGGGCGTTGGCCGATTGAATCCCGATGGGAGCATGGGTTCATGCACCTCCTGCCACACAAGGCATCGCTTTTCGATTGAGATGGCGAGAAAGCCCTACACCTGTTCGCAATGCCACAAGGGGCCGGATGTTCCCGCGTACAAGGTTTATACGGTCAGCAAGCATGGGAATATCTTCTCTTCTATGGGCGGTAACTGGGACTTCGATGCGGTTCCGTGGGTTGTTGGAGATGATTTCACGGCGCCAACGTGCGCGACGTGCCACGTCAGCCTGATTGCCAACGGCGATGGTGAGGTTGTTGCCGGGAGGACGCATCGGATGAACGAGCGGCTTCCGTGGAGGATTTTCGGGCTAATTTACGCCCATCCCCATCCAAAGTCCCCGGATACCACCATCATTAGGAACAAGGCGGGTCTGCCGCTGCCGACGGAGCTGACGGGTGAGCCTGCCGCCGACTTCCTGATTGACGCAAAGGAGCAAGAGAAGAGGCGAACAGCGATGCAGAATGTGTGCCTGGCCTGCCACGGACAGGGATGGGTGGAGGGGCAGTTTGCCCGGTTCGAAAACACGATCGAGACAACGAATAAAATGACTCAGGCTGCAACGAAGATAATGATTGCAGCTTGGGAGAAAGGTGCGGCGAAAGGGCTCGCTCAGAACGACAGCATTTTCAATGAAGCGATTGAGAAGAAGTGGGTAGAGCAGTGGCTGTTTTTCGCCAACTCGACACGCTTCGCCTCCGCGATGATGGGGGCTGACTACGGCGCCTTCGCCAACGGGCGGTGGTATCTCAGTAAGAACATCCAGGAGATGGCCGACTGGCTGAGGTTTAAGCTTGGTGGGATGGAAGTACAGAAGAAGGAATGAATAAGACAACAACAACGCCCTTGAGAACCTAACAACTACAACCACACCTGGAAAGGGGGATAGCTATGGAAAAGTTGCCGCTTATCGGAGAAGAGTTTCCGGAGATAGAGGTTCAAACAACCCACGGTAAGCTGAAGCTGCTGGACGCGCGGCGGTTGTAGCTGTGAACGTGGGTAAATTCACAAGGCTGGCGCAGGAGCATGGGATCATGGCAATTCCGGAGGTGAGAATATTCAAAGCCGGCAAGCTTGAGAAGAGGATAGTGGGGCTCAGCCCGAAGGAGGCGTACACGGACGTCCTCGACGGGTTGTTGACGGCAACGGTGGGAAAAGAGCAGCCAAGCGGCACGCGGCAGGCCGGGAGCTGAGGCGCCCGACTCCAGAAGCGAATAGGTGGAGCGAGGCCGTTCAGTTCTCATTGCGCAAGCGTTGGCCAATGGAAGGGAGACAGTTCATGAGAGGCGCTAAGATGCCGATTCTTGCAGTGGCAATTGCGGGCTTTCCTTTTGGATGTGTTTTGGCACACGGGAACGAAGCCCATGAATTCGCCTGGAGCAGCCTGATAGTCCCTCTCGGGATAACAACATTTGCGCTGGTTATCTTGACAGGTTGCGCCGGCTTGTTCATGCGGAAAAAGCCGAAACTGCTTTTCAAGTGGCATAAGCGTCTGGCTATTATCACCATTGTTGCAGCCGTGTGCCACGCGGCTCTGGTGCTTCTGTTCCACGGCCACGGGTAGACGCACAAGGAGACTTCAATGGAAGAACGAACGCGTATCCAGAAAAGGACTTGTTTCGCCAAAGAAAATGTCAAACAATGCGAGTGTTTTGACTGGCGATCTTGCCACAGGAAACCGGAGAAGGAGGGGTAAAAATGACGGAAAGATTACAGGTTTACAAGTGTGAGATTTGTGGAAACATCGTGGAGGTGCTGCACGAGGGTGCTGGCGAGCTTGTGTGCTGTGGGCAACCGATGAAGCTCTATGTCGAGAACACGGTGGATGCGGCTCGAGAGAAGCACGTGCCGGTCGTTGAAGAGACCGAGGGCGGCATCAAGGTCAAGGTCGGCAGCGTGCCGCATCCTATGGGAGAGGAGCATTACATCGAGTGGATCGAGATCATTGCCGGCGGTAAAGCGTATCGGCAGTTCCTCAATCCGGAAGCCGCGC
>JABMQX010000091.1 GCA_013203085.1 bacterium
AGCGGAAAGGATCAGGGTGGCCGCTCACAAAGCCCCGGCTGAAGTGGAGAGGTCGGACGAACACCTCGGCCGGTGAAGGGAGCGCCGGTCGCCGGCCGATTCGGAACGGCAACTCGTGATCTCCGAGGATGCATGACTCTGGCGGGTGCGAACGCGTAGCCGGTCATCGGCATACAATCCCAGGAGGCATGCCGGCAGAGCAAGGCCTCGCGGGGCGCCTGAAGGAATAGGTGTGATCTCAGGAGAATTCGGCAGGAGCAGGACGGAGGTTTTGGCCTTGTCATCGCCTGAGCGCCCACTATATAATGGAGTCCGACGGGCAGCAATTGAGTTCCGGCAGTTCCTTTAGCGGGAGGGAGGCATGGATATGGCCGAAGCGGCGAAGGACAAGCTCAGACGCGTCACTGGCCTCGCAAACCGCCTTCGGCTCGTGCAAATCGACTTCGGCGGCGAGAACGCTGAACTCAGAAGAAAGTTCCTCTCCAACGAGATTGAGCAAGCTCTCTCGGCGGTTGTCCCGGCCGAACGGCCGGCGTTTCTCGAGGAATTGATGACGAGATTTCCCACTTGGGACCCGAACGTCGAGTTGATGTCACCGGAGGGGGAGACGGAGCTACTATCCTCCACGGGCGAGGTCGAGCTGGAGGGCCCAAGCTCTTTGGCCGATCGGTTGGTCGGTCTGGTTTCTACGCTTTCCGACGAGGAAAGGCAAGCCGTCATCGGCCAACTGCGGGAAGCAGGACTGGCGCCCGAAATCCGTCAAGATTTGCCCGACGAGGCGGTGGAGGCGTTGAGTTCAGCGCTGCAATTGAGCAGTCAGGAGTCAATTGACCCGAAGTCCATTGATCCGAGCCGATTATTGGAAATGGCCGTACTGCTCGTAGAGTTTGCACAGAGGCTCGATCAGTTCGCATGGGATGCTTGGAAGGGAATTTCTCCGCCTTCAACGGTTCGGCGTCCTGCTCGTCTGCCGGGCACGTTGCGGCGGTTCTTAGGAGGCGATCCGGATGTGTCTCCCGGCCGGGTCAAGGAGGACCTCGACAAGCTGCGAAGCTTGCTCTATTCGCTCATTTCCTCGGTTGCGCGAGCGGCGTCGCAGTTCGCGACCGATCTCCGTAAGAAGCTCTCGCCCGAGACGATCACCGCTGATGTCGAAAGGGAACATAAGGAGGACCTGAAGGGCCTCCTTGGAATGAAAGCGGGCACGAAACAGTACTGGTTGCAGTATAAGGATATCTTCAAAGAAATAACTGATGATGATTACCTCGTGAAGCAGCTCAAGAGGGCCATGGCCAAGAGTACAGAGGCGCTTCTGAAGAGTGGCAGCCGTTGAGAGCCGCGGGAGGCTGGCATATGCCGACAGGTGGGCAAATTCATTGGGAAGAAGGTCTTTTCCTTCAACCTCACCATCTTCAATCTATGCAACGGAGTATTCTTGAGGGCCTTGCAGGTGAGCGTCGCTTGGCATGGTCGTACCCATACGGCCTCATCGAGGCGAGGCTTTCCAGAGACGCGTTGGAGAACATGCTCATCCAGTTCGATAAGCTCCGGGTCATTATGCCGAGCGGGCTGGATGTCAACGTGCCCGACAATGCGGACCTGCCTGCCCTCAACATCAAGGAGACTTTCCAGGCCAGCAGCGGGTCGTTTGCTATCTATCTTGGAATCCCACTATGGCAGGCAAGCAGAGGGAACACAATCGCGCGCGGCAGTGGCGATGAATGGCGGGTGAAGCGGCTCTATCGGGTTGCCGAAGTCGAAAAGCCGGATGAGAACACGGGTGAGAACCTCCAGCCCCTTCTCATTCGCCGCATCAATGCGAGATTTCTGCTTGACAGCGACGATCATTCTGACATGGAAGTCCTCCCACTGCTGCGAATCGGCCGGGGAACGGGCGAGGAGTCCGATTTGCCAAGACAGGACCCTGACTTTATTCCCGCTTGCCTGGTTCTCAGAGGTTCCACTGTTTTGCGAGACCTTGTCAGAGACCTGGCCCAGCAAGTCGAGGCCACTCGTCAAGAGCTGGTTCTCCAGCTCACCCGTGGCGGCTTCGATATCGAGAGGATGAGAGGTGTCCAGTTCGAGCAGATGCTCCGCCTGAGGACACTCAACCGCTTCAGTGGTCGCCTGCCTCAACTCGTGCAAGCCCCGGGGGTTACACCCTTTGCGATGTATTTGGAGCTGAGAGAGTTGTTGGGCGAACTTGCTGCACTTTTCCCACAGCGAGATCAGTTCGAGGTCGCCAAGTATGACCATGACAACCCTGCCATCCCGTTCAACGAACTGACGGTCAAGATTCGTTCTCTCCTGCGCGGCGCCGTGGCTCCGTCGTTCCTGCGGGTGGAATTTGCGCGGGAAGAAGAAATCCTCGTGGCAACCCTCGAGGAAGATCATCTTACGCGGCCCAACGAGTACTTCCTGGGTGTCAAGACCAAGGAAGACCCGACGACGGTGGCGAGATTGGTCGAAAACGCAGACAAATTCAAGCTCATGCCAAAGAGCTGGGTGAGTCGGGCCGTCAGGGGGGTCGAGCTGAAACGGGCAGAGTATCCGCCGCTTACTCTGCCATCAGAAATTGGATTGCTCTACTTCCGCCTGCATTTGACTCGCGACGATAAAGACCCCATGTGGCAGCAACTGAGGAAAAAAAAGGAGATGGCCATCAAGTGGAGCCGGGCGGAAATGGAGTCGTCTGACTTTCAGGTCGCATTATACATGACTGTCCCAGAAGAGGAGAAGTGACCCATGACACTGCGGGAGCTTTGCCAACCGTTTTTCTTGTACGTGTGCCGGTTGAACCGGTCGGCCAGGAAAGGTGGCGGCCACGACCACAACCACATTCGCCGGGAGCTCAAAGCTCTACTGGAAGACATGAAGTCCAACGCGGCTGTGGACGTCGGTCTCCTCTCGCAATACGAGAAGATTGAGGAGGTCCTCATCTTTTTCGCCGACTCCATGATTGCGGAGAGCACTCTTCCTTTTGCCCGCGAGTGGCACGAGGATAGGCTGGCCTACGAGCGAAAGGAGTTGGCGGGAGACGAGAAATTCTTCGATTTGTTGGACAAAACCCTGGAGGATCCCAGCGAGGCGGCAACCGAGCGGCTTGCAGTTTTCTATACCTGCATGGGCCTGGGATTCACCGGGTTCTACGCCGGGCAGCCGGAGTACCTTCGCAGGAAGATGCTGGACTGTAAGGCCCGCATCCTGGACATGATGGACGCAGATCAATTCGCGAAAACCTGCCCCGAGGCCTACAAACATGTTGACACGAGGGACTTAATTGAGCCGCCCCGGTGGAAGCTGCAAGGGATCGCTCTTGCTCTGGTGAGCTCCATCATTGTCCTGTTTGTGATAAGTCTGCTGCTGTTCAAGACGGCCGGCAACAAATTGGGCAACGCACTCAATACCATCAATCGCCCGCAGAAAGCGGGCCACGAGGCCAAGACGTCGGAATGACACTGGGAGGGACTGCCTGAAATGAGATCGACATTGTCGGCCTTCAAGGGTCTGCCTCGGCCTCTCAAGATCGTTTTTGCCGTTCTCGCCATAGGCACCTTGGGTGGGCTCTTCAGCTTTGTCAAACGGCACATTGGCACGAGATATAGCCTGTATTTGCTCCTCGGTTTTGTCGTCGTTGGCCTGATGGTCCTGACCTACTCCCGCTGGGTCAAGAAGCGGAAGAAGCGTAAGGCTAAGCCCTTTGAGCGAGGTATCAGGGATAACGCCGCCGCTACCCCCCAAGCTGTCACGGAAGCCTCGCGCCGGGCCGCCCTGGAAGACCTCCGTAAGAACTTTGAAAAAGGCATTGAGGAATTCCGCAAGGCCGGGAAGGACCTCTACGGTCTGCCATGGTACGTGATTGTGGGCGAGCCTGGCTCCGGCAAGACCGAGGCTATCCGCCACTCGAGCATTGGGTTTCCCCCCGGATTGCACGACCCGCTCCAGGGTGCAGGCGGCACCATCAACATGAACTGGTGGTTCACCAACCACGCTGTCATCCTGGACACGGCTGGCCGCCTGATGTTCGAAGAGGCCGAGTCCGGTGCACCCAGTGAGTGGGGCGAGCTTCTCGAGTTGCTGAACTCTAATCGGCGCAACTGCCCCGTCAATGGAATGCTGCTGGTGATTCCGGCCGACAGCCTCATCACGGACACGGCGGACGATATCCAGCGCAAGGGCCAAAAGATTTCTCAGCAACTCGATCACATTCAACGCACCCTGGGAGTCCGATTCCCCGTATCGGTCGTTGTCACCAAATGCGACTTGATGAACGGGTTCCGAGAGTTCTTCGACACCATAGACGATCCGGAGCTCCAACATCAGATCCTGGGATGGTCCAATCCGGCGCCGCTCGACGAGCAATTTCAGCCGGACCTCGTGGACCAGCATCTACAGTCTGTCATGGAGCGATTGGAGCGGCGTAGATTGGGCCTGTTGGCGGACCCCGTACCTGCGGAGGATCCGGAGGCCCGCAGGATTGATGAGGTGGACGCCCTCTACGCATTTCCCACAAGCTTCGCCAGGCTTATTCCTCGTCTGCGGCGCTACCTGGAGATGGTCTTCGTGTCCGGCGAGTGGGCGCCCAAACCGCTCTTTCTTCGCGGGATCTATTTCACCTCTTCCATGCGAGAGGGATCGGCCCTGGACGAGGAGCTGGCCGAAGTCCTCGGTGTTCCCGTTGCGTCCCTGCCGGAGGGACGAGTGTGGGAGCGAGAGAGGTCCTATTTCCTCCGCGATCTGTTCATGAAGAAAGTCTTCCGCGAGAAAGGCCTCGTCACCCGAGCCACCAACGCGAGCCGC
>JABMQX010000785.1 GCA_013203085.1 bacterium
ATGCGGAGCAAGGTGGGCAACAGCCCCGGGCAGGAGGTCGCCCTCACCGACAAGCGCTTTCACACCTGGGCATACACGTGCCTCAAGGACGGCAGAATTCTCGTACAGTCCGCACACCCGTTGCAAGGGTACGGCTATTTCCTGATGACGCCCAAGGCCAACGGGGAACCCCGCTTCGAACGCATCGAGTGCGAGTTGGCGAAGAAAGGGCTGTTGGATCGTGTCAGTGTCTCGCCCAGCGAGAAAAGAGTCTGCTTCGAGTACCAGAAGGGATTCGATTACAAAGACACGGGGCGCACACTCTACGTCGCCGACTTCGACGGGAAGGATCTCAGCATTACCAACGCCGTGCCGTTTGCCAACGAGGAGGGGGCGAATCGCTGGTTCGCCTACCCGCGTTGGACCAGGGACGAAATAGCGATTGTGTACCATGCGAGCCCTTCACTCTACCTCTATACGCTGAAGGACGGGTCCACCAGGCAAGTGTCGACGAACGATGGCGCCGACTATCGGTATCCCCACTGCGAGGCGACGCCGAAGTAGGTGGGCGAATTGTTTGCGGGACGGTGAGATCTGAAAGAGTGGCAGAGAAAGGGGCTATTGGGATGAAAGACAGACTGGGACGACGCGAGTTTCTTAAGAGGGCCACGCAAGCCGCCGCGGCCGCCGTAGTCTGGAGCACCGGTCGTGCACATGGGGCCGTGCCGAAAGGAAAGAAGATCGATCTCGGAGATACGATTCCAACGCGCATGTTCGGCAAGACTGGAGTGAAACTGCCGATCCTTGGATACGGCGGCGCCGCGCTTCAAAAGGTAGCGCGCAACCCCCTTTCGCTCGAGGATCGTGTGAAGCTGGTTCGGTACGCCTGCGATCGAGGTATCCGTTACTTCGATACCGCGGGCAGCTATATGGAAAGCGAGTCGATTCTCGGACAGGGGCTGAAGGGCATACGCGACAAGGTCTTTCTGACCACAAAGGTAGAAACGACCGATGCGGCAGAGGTGCGCAGGGCGGTTGAGAAATCGCTCGAAGAACTGCAGATGGACTATCTCGACGCCATCCTGATCCACGGCACGCCGGGGCTCGAGCAGATGAGTGTTAACCGAGCCATGCAAGTTCACCGCGAACTGGTGAAGCTGAAGAATGAACGCATCGTCAGGTTCGTCGGCTTCTCAGCGCACGCCTATTTCGACAAGGCGTTGGCCTTGATCACCTCCGGCGGGTTTGATCTGTGCATGTTGTCGTACGGCTATATCCCCAGGGGATGGAACCAGGTATTCTCCGCCAGAATGACCGAACTGCGCAATACCTGCGTGGCGAAAGCCCATGAACTCGGCATGGGTATCGTCGCCATGAAGGTCGTCGGTGGAGGTATTCTCGGCGTGTGGTCCGGATACATCGTGCCGGAATTCGACAAGGAGCGCCTCAAGGGGCTGCCCGCCGCCGCCATCCGCCATGTGCTGCAAGACGAGCGGATCCATCTCCTCACGATCGGCATGCCTCTGAAGGAGGAGGTCGATGCTAACATCAAGACGCTTGCGGATGACGTGACGTACACGTTGGACGACCGGGCGCTGCTTGCGGAGTTCAGCGTGAAAGCGCTCGATCGCAGACCTCTCAAGGCGATGAGGGTTGATTGACCGGAGAACGTGTGTGGATCGCCCGGAACCAGCCCTTACTTGACGCGACGCGAGAAGCAGACCGACGAAGATCCATATGGCAAATGTTGGCTCTGGCCAGGGAAAGAGCTCGGACTGAAACATTGACAGCCGCCCGTTGGCCGGGTCCAATGACGGTGTAGAGTCACGGGGCTACGTGGGCATCGAGATGGCGGAAACCGAAAGGAAGTTTCTCGTGACTGGCAAAGTCCAGCAAGCTCTGTGTTTTTTGGCGCTCGCATGTTGTATCTGATGTCTGAGAATGGAGCAAACACGGTTCGCACCCATGGATGACTGGAAGGCCATCGATCTACTGCCCAGCGACGTCGAAGGACGTGAAGCCACCCCCCCGCCGCGCCTGTTCGGCCCGTCCGATCTCCACAAGTACATGAATGGAGGTGCGGCGCTCTATCTCGCGTACGACTTCCGCGAGTTGGCCGTGGCCTCGTATCCGATCGGGCCGGGCGAAGATGCGGTCATCATTGAAATTTGCCGGATGGGCAGGAGCCAGGATGCGTTCGGCATCTATTCCGACGGCGCGGAGGGCGAACATCCCGACATCGGCCAGGACGCCGGATATGGCGTGGGACTGTTGCGGTTTTGGAAGGGGCGGGCTTTCGTGCGGATCCTCTGCCTGTCAGAGGAAGACGAGAGACGCGATCTGGTCCTGGCGCTTGGCCGGGAAATCGCGGCGCGCATCCCCGAGACGGGCGAGCGGCCACGCCTGATGCGGGTGCTTCCGCGCGAAGGACTCGTCGCCGATCGTGCGACCTATTTCCATACGATCATTTCACTGAATCATCTCTACTTTCTGAGCGACGGAAATCCGCTCGGGCTCGGCCCGCATACGGACGCCGTGTTTGCGGAATACGAGATCGGGGAACATGCGCCAAAGTTGCTCCTCGTGCGATATCGGAGCGAGGACGAGGCCGCGGCGGCCCTGGCGCGATTCGAGGGCGTCTATCTTCCCGACCGCCCGGCACGTACCTCCGCGCAAGACACGACCGTTCGAGTTGAAGTTTTGGAAGACGGACAGGCGGTGGGACTACTGCGGACGGAGGCGTTGCTGATCTTCTGTCTTGACGCCGGGCGTTCGACGGCACAGTCTTTGCCGCAGGAAGTCGCTCGCCTGTTTCACAGGGAATTCACCACCGAAGCGAAAGAGGAGGTCATCGATGAATGAGAAGCGAGAATTGACACGACGCGATTTTATGCGCGGCACGGCCTATGCCGGCATGGCAATCGCTCTCGGAATGGCGCCCGCAACGGCGGCGCCGTCGCGCCAGCCGACCAAAAGCCGTGTGGTCGTCATCCGTGACGCCAAGGTACTCGACGACAAGGGCAAGGTGCAAACGGAAGTCCTGGCGCGAATGCTGACCGACGGTCTCAAGGCCGTTGCCGGCACGGCAACCGCGCAGGAAGCGTGGAAGCGCTATTTCAAACCCGACGACAAGGTCACTATCAAGAGCAACGTCATGATCACGCCCACGCGTCCCGAACTCGTCCGGGCCATCATGGAAGGCATCGCCACGGCGGGTGTGCCCATCGAGGAAATCCGTGTATGGGATCGCAACCGGGGAGGCAAAGGACCGGATCAGACGGATCCAAAGACGTGGCAGTGGCAGCCGGGCTTCGACGCCAATTCCGTCAGCAACGCCGTTCACGAGGCGACGGCGCTCGTCAACATTCCCGGCCTGAAAAACCACATGGTCTCGGGCCTGGGCGCCGCGCTGAAAAACTGGGCCGGCGCGGTCACCAACATACACCCGCGTTACACCAAGGCCGAGGATCTGTCCTTTCTCATCCACGCCGACAGCGGTGCCGATATCGGGGTCCTCAATGCGATCCCGGCCATTCGCAAGAAGTGCCGACTGATCGTCGTCGAAGCACTGCGGCCGTTGTGTAATGGCGGGCCGATGGTCGACCCGCGCTACGTCTGGCCATACAAGGGATTGGTGATCGGGACCGATCCCGTGGCCGTCGACAGCGTCTGCCTGAAGATCCTCCAGGGTCGCCGCGATCAGATGCGTGGGCGCAGTTGGCCGCTGAGCCCTCCGCCCAAACACGTCGCCATTGCCGACACAAAATACAAACTCGGCACCGCCGACCTGTCGAAGATCGAAATCGTCCGCCTTGGGTGGGAAGAGAACGCATTCGTATAGCGCGGTGTGCCGGGCCGGCAAGGCGATCATCGAAGGCAACGTGAGATGCCGTGTCGTGGCCGGCTACAAAGCCCTCTGGCGGGAAAGTGGCGTCTGGAGAATCTGTCTATAAGTGCACCATGAGAAGAGTCTTATCAGCTACAGTGCTTCTAACTGTAACTGATCGGCGGTGGTCGCTGGTGCGTCTATATGGAAAATTTCGGTGGACCAATTTGGACCAGCCCTTAAAAACTAAGTTTTTGTCTTTCCATCGCTTAGACGGCCTCTTAGCGCTTTCAATAGGGATTGGAGCTTCTTGCCTGATTCCGGCTGCTCATGCAATCTCTTCATTTTACGGTGGCGCTGGTCTGGTCATTCTGATTTTTCAGCTTGTGATTCGGCGCCGCCGCGTTATGATAAGCGTATGAGAAATACGCCCGTCCCCGGTCCCCGTGAATTTGTCACCACGCACTGGAGTCTGGTGGGGGCGGCCAAACCCGACGAGGCGAGCCAGACCCGCGCCCGAGAGGCGCTCGAGGAACTTTGCCGGGCTTATTGGTATCCCCTCTACGCCTTCGTGCGTAGCCGCGGGTATTCAGCGGTCGACGCCCAAGACCTTACGCAAACCTTTTTTGTCCGGTTCATCGAAACGGACGGATTTGCCTCGGCGGATCGCGAGCGGGGCCGGTTTCGCTCTTACCTGCTGGGCGCGATGAAGCATTTTCTCGCCAATGAATGGCATCGGGCCAAAGCGCAGAAGCGCGGCGGCCAGGTTCGATTCATCGAATGGGATGCCCTTGATCCGGAGGCCCGATACGCCCGAGCATCGGAGCAGTCGCATAATCCGGAACACCTGTTCGATCGCGAATGGGCGCTGGAGACCATTGCCGGGGCCCTGCAAGCCCTGCGCGACGAAATGATGAAAGCCGGCAAGAGCGAACAGTTTGACGCGCTCAAGGGCAGCCTCACCGGGGAAGACGAGTCGTCCCGGGAGGAAATCGCGGCGCGACTGGACATGAGCGAGGGCGCGGTCAAGGTTGCCGTGCACCGGCTGCGGCAACGTTACCGTAAGCTGGTGCGGGCCGCCATCGCGGAGACGGTCAGCAATGAAGCGGACCTCAATGATGAAATGCGCTATCTGGTCGCGGTTTTACGGGGGCGGTGAATTTTTTCTGTAACCTCCCGGCGTCTTTCTTTCAGGAAGAAGTGAATGAAACCCAATTTGGAGATTGATTCATGAACACTTCCGAAAAGGATAAATGCCAGCGCTGTGGAGCTGTGATTCCCGCGAAATCAACCGAAAAGCTCTGCCCCGCCTGCCTCATGTCGGGCGCCCTGGAGCCGCCCGGCGGCGAGGCCGAGACCTTCTTGATGGCACAGGGCGGATCACTGTCACTTCACGGGCCCTCGGAATTCCCCTCTGAATTCGGCGGCTACCGTTTGCTTGGATTGCTCGGGCGCGGCGGCATGGGCATGGTTTACGATGCCGAACACATCGCCACGGGACGCCGCGTCGCCCTGAAAATGCTGGGGCAGCAACTGGATTCGCCGGACGTGCGGCAGCGGTTCCTCCGCGAAGGCCGTCTCGCCGCGGGCGTCAACCATCCGAACAGCCTCTACGTTTTCGGTAGCGAGGAAATCGAGGGGATCCCGGTTATCATCATGGAAATTGCCGGCAGCGGCACCCTCAAGGACAAACTCAAGAAACGCGGTCCGCTTCCGGTGGCCGAGGCGGTCGACGCGATCCTCGACGTCGTCGCCGGTCTGGAATCCGCCTTCGCGGGC
>JABMQX010000786.1 GCA_013203085.1 bacterium
AACTACTCGGAGCTTCGCCGGCAACTCATCCACCGCCTTCCTCAACAGCTCACTCTCCTCCGAGTTTGCGACTTCAGTGGCGGGAGAAGAATCTGCAGACGGTACACTTCTGGTCTGGCTGAGATTTCCATCGCCTCGCACAAAGCCCAGCCGACTCAGCAACTTCTTTCTGCGAGCGTACTTGGAGTAATTGTTGAGCATGATCCGATAAAGCCATGTCGAGACTGACGACCTGCCGGAAAAACTATCGAATTTCCTGAAGGCTGAAACAAAGGTGTCCTGCACAATTTCCTCCGCAAGATGCTTGTTCCTCGTCATAGAAAGGGCTCCGCGGAATATCATCTCGTAGTGAGCGTCAACTATCTCGGCAAACTCTTGATTCTTTTCGTGTCCGGGCATCTTGTTCGTCTCGTAATAGTTAGAGCCTCGACGAAGGAAAAGGTTCGCTTTTTTTCGGAATTCCGAGGGACATATGTCGCCTCACGGGGAAAATCTCGCACAGGATACGGAACCAGGCAAGACATTGTCTGAATAACACGGGATGTCTTTGATTGAAATCGCATCTTTGGTAAGATTTCACCGTTCTCGTTTGCCAGTTAGGATGATTCGGTTTTCGTGAAAGAGGGAACAGTTGAGTCAGAGAGAATGCAGATAAGAGGGAGAAATAGCATGAGGAAGAATACTTTTGGTGTGATTGTTGGCAATAGAGGGTTCTTTCCCGACCATCTCGTTGGGGAGGGGCGGAACAAGGTGCTGTTGGCTCTCGAGCAGTCTGGCTATGAGGCGGTTTGCCTGTCGCCCGAGGAGACAAAGCTGGGGGCGGTGGAGACTTTGGCGGAGGCAAAGAAATGTGCGGAGTTGTTCCGGTCGAAGGCAGCCGACATTGACGGGATTATTGTGACGCTTCCGAATTTCGGGGATGAGCGGGCGGTCGCGGATACGCTGAGGATGAGTGGGCTTTCCGTCCCGGTTTTGGTGCACGCTTTCCCGGATGAACCGGGGAAGATGCTGGTGAGCGACAGGCGAGATAGCTTCTGCGGAAAGATTTCCGTCTCCAACAATCTCAAGCAATATGGAATCCCTTTCAGTCTGACGAGCCGGCACACGATGGCTGTGGAGGGTGACGATTTCCGGGCTGCGCTTGACCGGTTCGCGGCGGTTTGCCGTGTCGTGAAAGGATTGCGCGGAGCGAGGATCGGGGCGATTGGGGCAAGACCCGCGGCTTTCAACACGGTGCGGTTCAGCGAGAAAATCCTGGAGAGGTCCGGGATTTCCGTTGAGACTATTGACCTTTCGGATGTTTTTGGAAGGGCGGCGGCTCTCGGCGACGAAGAGCCGGGGGTGAAAGAGAAGATCGCAGGCATTGAAGAGTACTTCGGGGCCGGTGCAGTTCCCGACCGTGCTTTGCTGAAGATGGCGAAGTTCGCCGTCGTGGTGGACAGATGGATGACGGAAATGGACCTCGCCGCGAGCGCAATCCAGTGCTGGACGGCAATCGAGGAACACTTCGGGATAACGCCCTGTGCCGTAATGAGCATGATGAGCAACTCGCTAATGCCCAGCGCGTGCGAGGTGGACGTCACAGGCGCCGTGGGGATGTACGCCTTGACACTCGCCAGCCGGACGCCCAGCGCGATTCTCGATTGGAACAATAACTACGGTGAAGACCCGGACAAATGCGTTCTGTTCCATTGCAGCAATTTCCCCAAAGACCTTCTGAAAGACCTCCGGATTGGCAGCCACGAAATCCTCAAAGGGACCATCGGGGAAGAGAAAGCCGCTGGGGCGTGTGAAGGGGTGCTGAAGCCAGGTGTGATGACACTCTGCCGGATTTCAACAGACGATTGTGCCGGAATCATCCGTACATATCTCGCCGAAGGGGAGATCACCGATGATGTCGTTGACACGTTCGGGGGAGCCGGGGTCGCGCACATTGACAACCTCCAGGGTCTCCTCGAGTTCATTTGCCGCGAAGGCTTCGAGCATCATGTGACGATGACCTACTCCCACGTCGCGGCAGCGCTGTACGAGGCGTTCACGACTTACCTCGGCTGGGAGACCTATCGCCACATGGGCTGACTCGCGGTGTCAGTTTCGCGGGAGCAGTGCTTCGTCAAACGCTGCCGGTGCTGATGGTGAAGTGGAGATGTCTGTAACTCTTTTGATCTCCGCTGGTGAGATTCG
>JABMQX010000787.1 GCA_013203085.1 bacterium
ATGGAATTCCTCAGCGATTTTTATTTCTGCCCATGTCATTCTCCCTTGATTGCGGCTTGCAAAAAGCATAGCCTTCTTAACCGTTTGGCAAGGAACCTTGTGTCAGGAAGGAGGATTGCCCAAGATGTCCATGCGAGATAACCCGAATGTGTGCGGCTATCTCTGTAAAGGATTCTGGTTAGTGCCGTTTCTCACGATAATGGGGTCTGCCTTCGACTGGCCCCAGAAGTTAATCCAGAAAAGCCCGCCGAAGACAAGGTCTGATGACGTAAAGGAGACGATCCACAGCGTGGAGATTGCCGACCCATACCGCTGGCTGGAAGACCGGGGAAGCCCCGAGACGAGGGAGTGGATCAACTCGCAAAATGAGTACACAGAGGCGATAATCGGCTCACTGCCGGAGCGGGAAAAACGAAGGCAGCGGCTAACGGAGCTAATGAGGATTGACTCGGTTGGCATGCCGCTGGTGCGAAAGGGACGCTACTTTTTCATGAGGAGGAAGGCGACCCAGGACTTGTCGGTCATCTATATGAGGAAAGGGCTTGAGGGAAAGGACGAGGTGCTGATGGACCCTCATCCCATGAGCCCCGATCAGACAACAAGCGTTGGGATATGGGGCGTCTCCGAAGATGGAAGCATGCTGGCGTACGGGGTCCGGCATGGTGGCCAGGACGAGAGCGAGGTCAGGTTCCTCGATGTTGACAGACGGGAGGATCTGCCGGGCCGTTTGCCGAAGGCGCGCTATTTCGGCTTATCCCTCCGACCCGACAAGAAAGGTTTTTACTACTCGCGACACGATGCAGATGGCCCCCGGGTTTATTACCGAGAGATGGGCGCGGACCCCGCGAGCGACATGGAGGTTTTCGGCAAAGGCTATGGAGCAGACAAGATCATAGATGTTGACCTCTCGGAGGACGGGCAGTACTTGCTTATCACCGTCTTCTATGGCTCGGCGGGGCAAAAGACGGAGGTTTACTATCAAGACGTGGCGAAGAGGGGGCGCATAGTGCCGGTAGTCAACGATATTGACGCCAGTTTCACGGGTCGGGTCGCGGGTGAGCATCTGTTTTTGCACACGAACTGGGATGCGCCGAGGGGACGGATATTCCGCGTTGATCTTAAGAACCCAAAGAGGGAACACTGGGATGAGGTAATCCCTGAGAGCGATGCAGTCATCGAGGGTTTTTCCATTGCCGGGGGAAAGCTTTTTGTCAACTTCCTCCAAGACGTGAGTTCGCGAGTCAAGATATTTGAGGCGAATGGGAGGCACGTGGGGGAGATGGCGTTTCCTGCAATCGGCACGGCCTCGGCGATCAGCGGCCGGTGGACGAGTAATGAGGCGTTCTTCTCGTTCTCCTCCTTCCACATCCCGACGATTATATACCGCTACGATGTGGAGAAAGAAAGCCGAGATGTGTGGTCGCGGTTAGAGGTTCCCATCAATACCGATGCGTTCGAGGTGAAGCAAGTCTGGTGTAAATCAAAGGATGGGACAAAGGTCCCGATGTTCCTCGTGCACGGCAAAGGAGTGAAGCTCGATGGAACGAACCCAACGGTGCTGACGGGTTATGGGGGCTTCAAGGCGAGTTTGACACCCGCGTTTTCAGCGAGGGGGGCGCTGTGGGTTGAGAGCGGCGGGGTCTTCGCCATCGCCAACCTGCGAGGCGGAGGAGAATTTGGCGAAGATTGGCACAGGGCTGGGATGCTTGAGAATAAGCAGAATGTCTTCGACGACTTTCTGGCAGCAGCCGAGTGGTTGATCGAGAACGGCTACACAAGACCATCGAAGCTGGCGATCTCTGGTGGGAGCAATGGGGGTCTGCTCGTGGGCGCGGCTCTGACGCAGCGTCCAGAGCTATTTCAAGCGGTGGTTTGCAGCTATCCCCTGCTGGACATGGTACGATACCACAAGTTTCTGGTCGCCGAATTCTGGGTTCCTGAATATGGCTCGTCAGAAGATCCGGAGCAGTTCAAATTCATATACTCTTACTCACCATACCACCGTGTAAAAAAAGCTACGAAGTATCCTGCGGTTCTCTTCATTACAGGGGACGGCGACACACGCGTCGCTCCCCTTCACGCGAGGAAAATGGCTGCGCTGCTCCAGCGGGCGAGCGGATCGGATAAACCTGTATTGCTTCGCTACCACACCAAGGCAGGCCACTCCGGCGGACAACCGCTTCGCGAGCAAATCGAGGACATGACAGACGAGCTCAGCTTCCTGTTCTGGCAGCTCGGAGTGACAAGCTCGACGCCCGGGGACTGATCGCCGGAGTTCATTATGAACTCTGCTCCCCCGGAGGTTGTGAAAATGGTCTTCAGGTTTCTTCTATAGTCATCAAGCCCCTCTGGGCAAGGCGCGGGAGAGCCTTTCAGGTCAGAAAAATGATGACTTTCGCGGCAATTCTTGAGAAAATGCCGGCACGCAAATCACGAATTAGGAATGACAAAGCCGTTAACGGTCTCAGGCGGAAAAGGCTGGGGGACGGAGCGGCGAGGAATCAGCAAGAAAGGTTTGGAGGAGATTGATGGGAAAGTACGTTTACTTCTTCGGCGGGGACAAAGCAGACGGGAACGCGTCCATGAAGAATCTTCTGGGGGGGAAAGGGTCCAACCTCGCGGAAATGGCGGGACTGGGCATCCCCGTTCCACCCGGTTTCACGATATCAACGGAGGTATGCACATACTACGATCGGGAGGAGGGTAAATACCCGCAAGGGTTGGAGGAGGAAGTCAACGCGAACCTGCGTAAGGTCGAGGAGCTAATGGGCGCCCGGTTTGGCGATCCGGAGAACCCCCTGCTTGTCTCTGTGCGTTCGGGAGCGAGAGTGTCCATGCCGGGGATGATGGACACGGTCCTGAATCTTGGGCTGAACGACGATACGGTCAAGGGACTGATCGCCAAGACCGAAAACCCAAGAATGGCTTACGATAGTTATCGCCGGTTTGTGCAGATGTACGCCAATGTGGTCATGGGGGTTAAGGGCGATAGTTTTGAGAAGTTGCTCCGGGCGAAAAAGGAGGAAAGGGGTGTCAAGGATGATACGGAATTGACCGCTGACGATCTGAAAGAACTCGTGCCGAAATTCAAGGCGGTCGTCCGCGAGAAAGCCGGAGAAGATTTCCCGACTACCCCCCGGAAGCAGTTATGGGGAGCGATTGGGGCGGTTTTCCGCTCCTGGGACACGCCGCGTGCGGTCGCTTATCGGCAGATAAATGCGATTCCCGACGATTGGGGAACGGCGGTAAACGTCCAGGCGATGGTCTTCGGGAACATGGGCAACAGTTCGGCGACGGGCGTTGCTTTCACGAGAGACCCCGCCACCGGAGAGAACAGATTCTTCGGAGAATTTCTGGTCAATGCCCAGGGAGAAGACGTGGTGGCTGGCATTCGGACGCCCCATCCCATCAACATTGGACAAAAAGCGGAAGGTTCGGAGCTGACCTCTCTGGAAGAAGAAATGCCCGAGATATATGGGCAGTTGGTGGACATCTACGAGAAGCTCGAGGCGCACTACACGGACATGCAGGATATCGAGTTCACCATCCAGGAGGGAAAACTCTATATGCTGCAGACGAGGACCGGCAAGAGAACCGGCTTCGCGGCTATCCGGATCGCGGTGGATATGGTTGAGGAAGGACTCATAGATGAGAAGGAGGCGCTGAAGAGAGTGGAGCCTGTGCACCTGCTCCAGTTGCTGGCGCCCGTCTTTGAAGGGAAAGCGAAGGAAGAGGCGGTCAAAGAGGGGAAGCTCCTGGCAGTTGGACTTAACGCCGGCCCCGGGGCCGCGTGCGGGCGAGTAGTCTTTTCGGCAGAGAAAGCTGTGGCGATGGCGGGCGCCGGGGAAAGGGTTATCCTGACACGAACGGAGACTTCTCCGGAGGACATATCAGGAATGGCGAAAGCCGTGGGAATTCTCACCTCGACGGGAGGAACGACCTCCCACGCGGCGGTGGTTGCCCGGGGAATGGGGAAGAGCTGTGTCGTGGGCTGCGGCGCCCTGCACATTGACTATGCGAGCGGCACCATCACTGTGCGGGACGAGGTCATCAAGGAAGGTGATTACGTGTCCATAGACGGGACAACCGGGGAAGTGATTCTGGGTGAGTTGCCAACCATCCCCTCCGAAGTCATCCAGGTGCTGATCCAGAAGACAAAAGCTCCGGAGGAATCTAAGGTATATCAGCAGTTCTCGAAACTTCTGAGCTGGGCGGATGAGAGCCGAAGGCTCGGCGTCCGGGCGAATGCGGATACCCCCGACGATGCGGCGGCGGCCCTGAATTTCGGCGCCGAGGGAATCGGCTTGGTGCGGACGGAGCACATGTTCTTCGAGGGGAAGAGGATTGACGCCGTGCGGGAGATGATTCTCGCGGAGGATTCGGAAGGAAGGAAGAAAGCTCTCGGGAAGATTTTGCCGATGCAGAAGGAGGATTTCGTCGGGATTTTCGACGTGATGGAAGGATTGCCCGTGACGATCCGGTTTCTCGATCCTCCCCTGCACGAGTTTCTGCCGCATAGCGATCGGGAAATCGAAGAGCTCGCCCGGCAGATGGGCGTGGAAGCCGGCAAGCTCAAGAAGAAGGTCGCAAGCCTGCGAGAAGCCAATCCCATGCTGGGGCATCGCGGGTGCCGGCTCGGTATAGCCTATCCGGAGATTACGGAAATGCAGGCGAGGGCGATTCTGGAGGCGGCGTGTGAGCTTATCAAGAAGGGAAAGAAAGTCGAGCCGGAGATCATGATTCCTCTGGTCGCCCACGTCAACGAGTTGAGAGGGCAAAAGGAGATCGTTGATAGGGTCGCAAAAGAAGTCGCCGAGAAATATGGTGTCGCAATTGACTACAAAGTGGGCACTATGGTGGAGCTGCCCAGAGCAGCCCTCACAGCGGACAAAGTGGCTCAGGAAGCAGAGTTCTTCTCCTTTGGCACCAACGACCTGACGCAGACGACCTTCGGGTTATCCAGGGACGATGCCGGAACGTTCCTACCCATGTACGTGGAAAGAAGAATACTCCCCTTCGACCCATTTCAGTCAATAGACACCGATGGCGTAGGAGCTTTGATGAAAATCGGCGTCGAAAAGGGAAGGGCAACGCGGCCGGACCTCAAAGTGGGTATATGCGGGGAGCACGGTGGAGAGCCGAATTCCGTGGCGTTCTGCCATGAGATAGGGCTGGACTACGTTAGCTGCTCGCCCTATAGGG
This sequence comes from bacterium, assembly GCA_013203085.1. Lineage (GTDB taxonomy): Bacteria > Auribacterota > JABMQX01 > JABMQX01 > JABMQX01 > JABMQX01. The sequence continues at coordinate 5,203 of JABMQX010000787.1, forward strand.
TGCCCATTGCGCGTTTAGCTGCGGCGAGGGCGAACCTGTAAACCTCCGGGCAAGGTTAGAAGAACGCGCTCCTCGCCACAGTGCAAAGGATCGCTCTGGCGACAATAAGGTTGCCGGTTCGTGCGGAGGAGACATTTTCCCGATTGCGGATTGCGGATTGGCGATTGCGAAACCCGAAATCCGAAACCGGCGTCAGGTCCGGAAACGCGGGCGCTCAAGTAAGAAGCCGCGAAGAACGCTGAGATTGCTTGCCGCGGAGTGCTGCGGCTGAGGAATGAAAATAGGGTCTCCAGACAAGCATGGTACATGAAGAATTCAATCCGGTGGCCCTTTACCTCAGGGAAATCGGCCCTATCCCCCTATTGTCTCGTGAGGAGGAAAGGGAGCTTTTCGAGAAAGCGGGGCGGGGCAATGAGGAGGCGAAGGACACGATCATCAAAGCGAATCTAAAGCTGGTGGTCAAGATAGCGAAAAAGTACGCCAGGTTGGGACTTCCCTTCATGGACCTGGTCGAGGAGGGAAACCTCGGCCTGATGAGAGCGGCGGAGAAATTTGACCTCACGAAGGGCTGTAAGTTCTCGACATACGCTTCTTGGTGGATCAAGCAGTTCATCATGCGAGCTTTGGCGAATCAGGGCAAGACGATTCGGTTGCCGGTGTATATGGTGGATAGGATCGCCAAGATCGAGCGAGTCATCGGCAATTTCAAGAATAAGAACAGCAGAGACCCCTCCATTCAGGAAATTGCGGAGATGGTCAGCTTGCCCGAGAAGAAGATCGTCCAGGTTTTCAACATCGCCCGTGCGACGGAATCCATCAGCGCCCGGGTAGGGGAGGACCAGGAGGTCATCGAGACCCTTCAGGACACCTCCGCGATTCAGGCGGAGAAAGTCATAGCAAACGTCATGCTTCAGGAGGAGCTAATAGACCTTCTCAGCCACCTGAAACCGAGGGAGATGGAGGTTCTCTCCAAGCGATTCGGGCTGGACGGCGATGCGCCTATGAAGCTGAAGGACATCGGGGCTCAACTGGACATCTCCCGAGAACGAGTCCGCCAGATCGAGCAGGTCGCCCTTCGCAAGTTAAAGAAAATCATGAAGAGCAAATCCATCCTTTACACCGATTTCTGAGCCGCCCTCGCAACGATAGGTGTGAAAGACAAAAAGTTCGCGAATTGTGCTGATGAGCGCATGGCGCAGCCGCAATAGTGCTGGGACAGGTGGGAGGGAACAATGAGTGCGATGCTCGCCAAAATCTTCAATCTTGCACAAACGAATCGCGTCCTTCTATCGAGGATTCTCCTCAGCTCCGTCTTCCCGGCAGTTCTGCTTACCCATCTGAGCTGGCCCGAGCGGGCGCTTCTCGGCTTCGCTGTGGAGGATGCCGCCTTCTTATTGATCATAGTTGGCGCCTTCGGGCGGATATGGGCCACGCTGTACGTAGCTGGCAGGAAGGGCAAGGAACTTGTCACCAGCGGGCCCTACTCGGTTTGCCGAAACCCCCTCTACTTCTTTAGCCTTCTGATGGGGCTGGGGATCGTTGCCGCTTTTCAGAATCTGCTGCTGTATGTCCCACTGGCATTGTTTCATCTCGGCTCCTACTTCTTCACGATCCTTGCCGAAGAGCGAGCTCTGGCCGAGCGCTTCGGTACTGAGTATGAGAACTACCGGGCGAGGGTCCCCCGATTCCTTCCTGCCTTCTGGAGGTATCGGGGCGGCAATGCCCGGGAGTGGATGAGCATTAGCGAACGCCGCGTGCTAAGATGCCTGTTCGAATCGGCGCTGTTTGTCATGATCATTCCTCTCGCGGAGCTCATCGAAGAACTCCACGTGCGCGGCATCCTGCCAGTGATCTGGAAGCACTGACGGCGTTTGCATTTTGTTTCCGAGGGCTTTGTACTTGGGCTTTAGGCTGTTGAACCGTGGAGCAGCGCCGATTTGTTCAGCCCGGATGGTTGTCCGCGGCGGGGGTGCGGCGCGACTTTCGCGGTTCTGTCGCGATGATCGAGGTTCGAGGCCACCGCGCGCCCACAACTAACATGGAGCCGAACTGGCTCTCCGTTACGAGCCGAACTTAATTCAATGGAAGGTCTCCAGGAGGCGATGATTGTATGAGTGAACTCAGCCAGGAACTGCAAAGAACAATCCGCGACATTCCCGATTTCCCGAAGCCGGGGATTATCTTCAAGGACATCACGCCCGTCCTGAAATCGCCGGAGCTTTTCGCGAAGGTGATTGAGGGATTTTGTGAGAGGTATCGGGACAAAGGGATTGCGGCCATCGTCGCAATAGAAGCTCGCGGCTTCATTTTCGGTGGAGCCTTAGCGGAGCGGATGGGCGTTTCATTCATCCCCGTCAGGAAAAAGGGCAAACTGCCTTACAAGACCGTCTCTGCGACTTATGACCTCGAATACGGAACGGACACCGTCGAGGTGCACAGCGACGCCCTTGATCCCGGGGATAGGGTCGTCGTCCTCGATGACCTCGTCGCTACAGGCGGGACCGCCGAAGCGACCGCTCGACTCTGCGAGGAGCTTGGCGCAGAGATCGTGGAGTTAGCCTTTGTCATCGAGCTCGCGTTCCTGAACCCGCGAGTAAAGCTCGAGCGCTATAGCGTCTTTTCCATGGTCATCTTTGATTGAGGTCTTTCGCGCACGGTTCTGAAACAGATTCCCAGGGTCGAGGCGGAGACGACGGGGTGGGCCGGGTTTTCAAGGTGGAGGCGCAGAAAGGGACAATCTATTCTGGGCTTTCCGCAGTCGAGTTTTCTCCTTTCAAAACGTGCTCACGGGAGAGGGCGCCGAGACAGCGTTCTCACGCGAAATTTCTGAGGAAGCCTCCGCGGCGGGAGCGGAGGCTTCCTCCTTCCTCCTGGTCAGCCGGGCGGAAACGACTTTTGACTTTCCGCTCTCCTCCATGGTTATCCCGTAGAGGACGTCGGAGGCGGCTATGGTTCTCTTGTTATGGGTGATGATGATGAACTGAGATTTCTCGGCGAACTCCTTGAGCACCTCCGCGAACCGCATGATATTGGAATCGTCCAGCGGGGCGTCAATCTCATCGAGGAGGCAGAATGGGGAAGGTTTCACCTTGAAGATGGCGAAGAGGAGGCTGACGGCGGTCATCGCCCGCTCCCCACCGGAAAGGAGAGAGATTGCCTGAAGCTTTTTGCCGGGGGGACGAGCGATGATCTCGATGCCGCTCTCCAGGATATTCGACTCATCCACCAGAACCAGGTCAGCGCGTCCCCCACCGAAAAGACGCCGAAACATTTCTCGGAACTCCACCCTGACCCGCTCGAAGGTTTCTCGAAAGATCGCTTTGCTCTCGCGGTCGAGCTTGGCGATGGCTTTCAGGAGAGAATCTCTTGCCTGGAGGATGTCGTCGCGCTGAGACACTAAGGAATCGTACCGCTTTTTCAAGGCGTCGTGCTCCTCGAGGGCACACAGGTTCACCGGTCCCATGGACTGCAATCGGCGTTTCAGGTCGGCGATGGTGGATTGGACCTCCTCGGGGTCGTCCTCGTCCGACATAGGAGTTGCGTTTGGGTCATCGTAGCTGAGGGCATACTCTTCCATGAGGTGCTCATCAATGCCGTTGATTGAGAAACGAACCTCCGCGAGCTTCATGTCGAACTCGCTGATTTCCTTTTGGCGCTGCTTGGCGGCGTTGCTTTTTTCTTTGATTTCCCATTCCGCCTGGGTCAACTCGTCAGCGCGGAGTTTCCTTTTCTCGTCGAGCTGCTCGATGGCGGCGGTGATTTTCTCTTTTTCGTGAGTGAGTGAGACAATCGCCGCGTGGCACTCCTGAGCCTCTGCCCGGAGGTCTCTGATATGGATTTTCCCGTCTTCGATCTGGCGGGTGCGGCTTTCCATCTCCTTTTTCGTGAGGTCCAACTGCCCTCGCATGTACTCCATGTCGCTCTGCAAATTCCCTATCCGCTCGTCGTAGGAGGCTTTCGCCAACGAGGTCTCCGCCACGTCCCTTTTGAGGGAGGCGACCTCTTTCTGCATTGTCTCAAGGGTGTCCCGAGTGGAGGAGATGGTGCCTTCGACCTCCGATTTCTCCTTACTAACCGCCTTCAGGTCTTCGGCGAGAGTTTTTCGCTGGTCTTCGAGGCGGTTTTGCTCAGACTCGGTTTGCTTCCGCCTTTCCGCCAGCTCCCGTGCCCGGGTCCGTAGCGATTCGATGTTCGTCGAGAAGTCGAGGAGATTTCTCTCAGCTTCGACGAGAGACTTCTCGGTCTCGGAAATGAGTGACATCTGCCGCTCCGCCTTTTGGCTGAGATTCTCTTGAGTCTCAATGAGCAGTTCTTCCCTCCTTTGGAGGTCGTTCAATTGCTGCCGGAGAGTCTCCTCTTCTTTGACGAGGGAGGCGACGCGGGATTTCCTGCTCACTAAGCTCAGTGCCGAGGTTGAGCTTTTCCCGGCGGTGATGGCGAAGCCGCTTTCCACTTTCTCGCCGGATGGGGTGAGAAAGGTGAGCCGGGACTTGCTCTGCCGCGCTGCCGCGAGGGCACGACCGAAGTCCGGCGCGAGGATACTCCCCCCCAGCAGATATTCCATAAGCTTCTCATATCGGGGGTTGAAAGAAATCAAGTCGAGGAGAGGACGCAAACCGTCTCCACTTTTCTGGCAGAGCTTTCGGGCGGTGTGGCTGGCGCCATTGGCCCCGGTGATCTCATCGAGGGGGAGGAAAGTTGCCCTGCCGCGAGCTTTCTCTCGCAGGTACGCTACGGCTTTTTCGGCGTCCTCGAGCGTCTTTGTCACGACCCACTGCACGCGGTTTTCGATGGCGGATTCGACGCACACCTCAAGCCCCGGCGAAACCTCGATCACATCGGCAACTGTCCCGAGAATCCCCGCCAGTCGAGGGTTTTCCTTTTTCGATTCCTTAATCACCGACCGAACGCCCGCATCATATCCCTCGTATTGCTGCACAGCTTCCGCGAGGAATCGGCGCTCCGAGGCGGTCCGCGATACGACGGTCTCCGCCTTGAGAATCTCTTTGCGGAGATTGTGCAAGTCCTCCGTCGCTTTCCTCAGTTCCGCGCGAAGCTCTGCCAGGGTCCCTTTCTGGCCGCTGACCTCCTCGGAAAGAGCTTCCCTGTCCATTTCAGCGGCACGGCAGACTTCTTCCTTTTCTTCAGCCGCGCGGTGGACTTCCTTCTCCTGCTGCTGAAGCTCAGCGATGGACCGTCTGTTTCGGTCGTTCGCCTCTATGATAGAGGAGACTCTGCTTCGGGCTTCGGTCTCACGCCGGATTAGCTCGAGCAGGCGGTTGGAGAGTTCAGCGGAAAGCACCTCCGCTTTACGAAGCTCTCCCCCGGTCTCGTCAAGCTGCTCCTCCTTTTGCTTGAGCCTTCGATCGCAGGAGGACCTTTGGTCCGAAAGGGTCTCGAGACTCTCCTTTCTCTCGCCGATAGCCGATTCCAGACCCGCCGCCTTCTGCCGCATCTTCTTGATCTCTGCGGACATGGTTTCGGAAAGGGAATGGGTGTCGGCGATCCGTTGCTCGGAGAGGGAGATATTTCCGGATTCACGGTCAATGCCACGGAGGATGTCGAGCCTACGGGATTGGAGTTCCTCATGGCTCAGTTCGGAGCTTCGGAGTTCCGCTCTGACCTCGCGGATGAGGCTTTCCCGTTCCTCGATTTCTTGAGACAGTGCGCTGAGGACTCCCTGGACGCTATTCCGCTTGTTCTCCAGCGAGCTCGTCTGTTCGGCGAGTTTCCCTCGCTTATGGAGAAGAAATCCCACTTCCAATCGCTGAAGCTCATCGGCGAATTGCTTGTAGCGGCGGGCTTTCCCGGCTTGACGCTGGATGGAGATACTCTGCCTTTTCACCTCTCGAAGGACATCGTGCAGACGGGTGAGGTTCTCTTCGGTGGCTTCCAGTTTTCGAACCGCTATCTTCTTGTTCGCCTTATAGTTGCTGATGCCGGCGGTCTCGTCGAAGACATGTCTCCTGTCCTCGGGCTTGGAGCTGAGGATCAGCTCTATGTTGCCCTGCTGGATGAACGAATAGCTTTGGGTGCCCAGGCCGGTACCCATGAAGAGCTTTTGAATGTCTCTCGCGCGGCAGGGTCGTTTATTGAGGAAGTATTGGCTTTCTCCGGAACGGAAGAGGCGTCGGGAGACCGTCACCTCGTCGTACTCGCTATCGGTCAAACCTCTGGTGTCGCCGAGGGTCAAGGAGACTTCCGCCATTCCCATCGGCTCGAGTTGAGACGAGCCGCCGAAGATCAGATCCTCCATGAGGTTACCTCGGAGTCTCCGAGCACTCTGCTCTCCGAGAACCCATCTTATGGCGTCCGAGACGTTGCTCTTGCCGCATCCGTTGGGACCGACAATGGCCGTGATCCCCGGTTCAAAACCGATCAAGGTCTTTTCAGCAAATGACTTGAAGCCGACCAGTTTGAGAGATTTAAAGTGCACGCCCTTTCCTCCTAGCGGTTGGAAAGCGGCACTTCACCCTCTGGCCATTATCAGTATAGCCGAACTCAGTTTCCTTGTAAACAAAAAACTCCGCCAATTTGCAACCCCTCAGTTACCGGCGGCTCAGGATGGAAC
>JABMQX010000788.1 GCA_013203085.1 bacterium
CATATGTTCTGCCCATCTGCTTCTGCTGTGCTCTGGTGCTCGGCCTCGGAGCGCTCGCGTATGGTTTAGAGGTGACTACAGAAGGAGAGAGTGTCGGTCTCGGCGGCCTGATACTTCAGGAGCCGGGGGCTTCGGCCGTGCCACCCACATCAAACGTCTGGGTCGAGGCAACTTTCGTTGAGCTCGATGCGGCAATCATCCGCCACGTCGAAGAAGTCGTCGGATTCAGGCTCGGCCCTCCCGGCGGGAAAGCGATCCTCAACGCAGAAGAGAAAGATAAGTTGCTCTCCGTAATCGAGGAGATGCCCGGCGCGAGAACCATTGCCTCCCTGTCTGTGTTGACTATCAGCGGCCAGCAGGCACAGAGCGAGGATGTCGAGGAACTCACTTATCCCACCGAGTACGACACGGAGACGATCAACATCCCCGAAGGTGGGGAGCGCCCTCTTTCGGGGGAAGTTTTCATGGTCACTCCCGGGAACTGGGAACAAAGAGACGTTGGCACCATCCTCAATGTGACGCCAACAATCATCGAAGACGATAGAATCGCTCTGGTCTTGATGCCCGAAGTGACCATCCTTGTGAAATGGATAAACTACGGTAACGAAGTTTACCCAATTATGCAGCCGGTGTTCCGGACCTGGAACAAGACAACAACAGTCATCATACCGGACGGCGCCAGCTTCGTCCTCAAGGAATCGCCGCTGAAGCCTCTTCACCATCGCCCGATGCCACACCCGGAAGCTCCCATGGGGCCGCCTCGGGCAGTCAAACCCGAAGGGAGGACGCGGTTTCTTCGTGAACTGCGGAGCGGGGAACCTGTGGAATCCCCTCCACCAATCGGACCAAAAGCGATGAAGCCGGCGATCGCGGAAAAGCCCCGGCCGGGAAGGGAGGAGATCCTGAGGAAGCTGGAAATCATCATTCCGGAAGTCAAGTTCGAGGACGCCTCCCTCAAGGATGTCGTGGATTATCTTTCTCGCCAGTGCGACGTTAATATCGTCATAGACGCTGTGGTCTTTGCTCCAGGCCAGCCGCCCGAGGATGGCGACATCAAGCTGAATCTGAAGAGTGTCCCGCTGAAAGAAGTCCTCAAGTTCATCGTCAAGTGGAAAAACCTCAAGTACTTCGTGGAGGACTACGCGATACTGGTAGTCCCCGTGGATTACGCGCCCCCGGAATGCCTCGAGACCGAAATATTTCGACTTCTTTCTCCAATCCCGCCCGGGGGTGAACCTGGCACGGGCGAAACGATCGAGGATTTCCTTCGCCAGTGCGTTCCCTGGCCCAAGGGAAGCAATCTCGTGTACGACGAAAAAACCGGCGCCGTCATCGTTACGAACACACCCGAGAACCTGCAACTCATCCGCGACATGGTGGTTCTGTATGATCCGCCTGTGGCTCGCCCGCACGAGCCGCCACATCAGACAACCCTCCTGACGATCATCTCGGCGAAGGTCGTGGAATCAAAGTGAGGAGCGGCGCCACCTGTGGGGTGAACCTAACCACGGCGGCGATGTGAGGTCCGAACTGCGGCGAGGCATCGGCCACAGCACATCAGATTCATCTGCGCGTTGTCAAGGGGGGCGCAGAAGCTGTATAGGAGTGGCGGGAATGCAACCCATGCGGGTGGAGCGAGTTTAGACCCAGCTGCCAGGCTGGCTTTGACCGCAAAATCTGGCGTTTCCTTTCACCCAACTCGCATGATAAACTCAAGATCTTTGGAGGCCGTGAAAAATGAAAAACCTCGCAAGCTCTCCGATGGTTTGTTTCTGGGCCATGGTGGGATTGGCTCTCGGAGAGTTGTCCTGCTTATCCCAGGCGGGTGCGCAGGAAGAGTGGAAACAATTTGCGTTCAGTGACCAACCCAGACCCGGGGAAGAGATCGTCGCCGGGCCAAACATCTGGGTGGAGGCGGTATTCATTGAGATGGGGAAGGCCGACATCCGTAATGTGGAACTGTTCGCCGGACTTAAGCTCAGCCCACCGGATGGCAAAGCGATCCTAAGCGGAGAGGAAAAAGAGAGACTTCTCGGCGCTATTGAGAGGGCCGCTGGCGCGAGGACAGTAGCCACCCTTGCTCTGCTGACTATTACTGGACGACAGTCCCAGACAGAGATCGTCTATGGCGTTACCTACCAGACAGAGGATAAGTGTGAGGAGGGTAGCGTCGAACCTGCAACTCTTGAGGCAATGGACCTTGGCGCGATCTTGAACGTGACGGCGACAATTTTGGAGGACGGGCGAATCGCGCTGGTGATGATGCCGGAAGTAACGACGATGATTGGATGGGAGAGGATTGCTGAGACAGAGCTAATGCTACCTGTCCGCAGAACTTGGAACAGAGTGACGACGGTTATCATAGCGGACGGCTCAACCCTGGTCCTTAAGGAATCCTTGGCCAATCCCTTTCTCGATTTTGGAAGCATTGACTGGGAGGCGCCGGCAGAGGAGAACCTGCGCCGGGCTGTGGAAAAACAACTGGACAGCATTATCCCGCAGGTCAAGTTCGAAAATGCTAAGCTGACGGATGTCGTGGACTTCCTTTCGCGCGCTACTGACACGAACTTCGTTGTACACCCAGTGGTTTTAACCGCAGGTCGCAGCCCCTTCCCGCGAGCTGCGGACATGATTCCTGCTTTTCCCGGAGCCGTCTCCCCGGCCCCCCGTGAACAGCTCGCGCCTCCGGCCGGCATCTCCGTCGATCTCAAGAATGTTCCTTTGAAGGAGGCGCTCAGGGAGGTCCTGGGACAAAGGAACCTCACCTATTTCGTTGGCAGAGGCCGCGTGCACATCGTTCCAGCGGGCTACGTCCGGCCGAAGCCGCTTGAACGGGAAGCTCAAAGACACCTTTTGATGTTGATTTCTGCGAAGATCATTCATGCCGAATGATGGTTACGCGCCAGTGCCGGCGGGTCTCCTCCACCACAGCCCCGTGTGAGGCGGCCGTCCTCGTACGACCTGGCATGTGTGGCGCCTCAAGCGTCCCTGGCTCTCCTGTGGCGAGCATTACCTTATTCCTGGGTGCTGGAGGCCAACAGATTATGGAGGCCCCCGCGACGCCGCCAAAAGTGATTGAATCCGCCGCCGCCGTTTGCTACTCTCACTTCACGCACGCATTCAAATTGGCAATTCACGGATTCTCAAAGGCTTCAAACATGCGCGGAGCTAACGTCAGTAAAGTTCTCATTTCGCTCATTGGCCTTGCTCTACTGTGCTTGTGTGTCTCAGTTGTCGCGTGTCAAGCATCGGAGAAGGTGGCGAGTCCCGCCAGCGGCGGGATTGATCCGCGCTCTCTAAAGTTCCCTCCCCTCGAATTCCGGGCGCCGAAGGCGGAGCGGACCGTGCTGGCCAACGGAATGGTCGTTTACACACTCGAGGACCATCTTCTTCCCATCGTCAACATAACTTCCGCCGTGAGAACTGGCGAGATATATGTCTCTGCGGAGAAAGCGGGCCTCGCCGCCTTAACAGGCTACGTCATGAGAACCGGCGGCACCAAAAAGATGACGCCCGACGAGGTAGATAAAGCCCTCGAATACGTCGCCGCATCCGTCAACGTGGATATCGGGAGAGAAAGGGGCACTGCCGCCATGTTTTGCCTCAAAAAAGACCTCGACTCCACACTTCGCATCTTCGCCGACATTCTGATGTCCCCCATATTCGTCCAGGATAAAATTGACAAGCGGAAGAAAGAGCTCATGGAATCCTTCCGCAGGGAAAACGACGAACCGGACGAAATTGTCGGGCGTGAGTTCCGGAAGCTCATATACAGAAATCATCCTTACGCCAGGAGAATCACGGGCTACCCCGACACGATAGAGACAATCACGAGAGAAGACCTCGTGGCGTTCCACGCAAAATTCTTTCATCCCAATAATATAATCCTCGGAATCTCAGGCGATTTCGAGAAGGAGCAGATGCTCGAGAAGCTCAAGACGGTCTTCGCGGATTGGAAGAAGCAGAAAATAGATCTTCCGTCCGTCGCCGAAATACCCGAAAAGTTCGAGCGCTGTCTCAGCTTCATCAAGAAGGAGATAAGCCAGTCAAATGTTCTCCTCGGCCATATCGGATTGGAGAGGCTTAACCCGGACTTTTACGCAGTTTCCGTGATGAATTTCGTTCTGGGCGGCGACTTCACGTCGCGTCTCGTGGAGAGTGTCCGCACGAAGGCGGGTCTGGCGTATTCGGTCGGTTCGGTTTTCCAGATGCCGAGATATAAGGGCATGTTCATCTGCTACTTCGAGACCGCAGCCTCCAAGACCGCCCTCGCAGTCGAGAAAACCATCGCGGAACTACGAAGAATTCGCAGCGAAAAGGTCCCTGCGGAGGAATTCAAGCGAGCAAAAGATTCGATCTCCAATAGTTTTGTCTTCAACTTCACAACGAGTCGCGCCGTCGTGAACAGGCTCGTCTCCATTGAATACGAAGGTCTCCCGCGAGACTACCTTGACACCTATCTCGATAGAATCGCAGCGGTTACCCCCGATGATGTCCTTCGAGTTGCAGAAAAGTACATTGACCCTGAG
>JABMQX010000092.1 GCA_013203085.1 bacterium
CGAGGACCGCTCTTCGCCTCGGAGCCGAAGAGGCCTATATCCTCTATCGCCGCACGGCGAAGGAAATGCCCGCAGAAAGCAGTAGAGTTCGCGAGGCGGAAAAAGAGGGCGTCAAGATCATGTTCCTCATCAGGCCCGTGCGGATTGTAGGGGAAAACGGACACGTTCGGGCGATAGAATGTGAGAACATGATCTTGGGTGAAGAGGACTCGGATGGGCGAAGGAAACCGCAGTCCGCAAAAGCCAGCCGCTTCACACTTGAGGCGGAGACAATCATCACCGCGCTCGGAGAAGCCCCTGACCTTTCCTTCCTTCCGGAGGACGCAGACATCGAGATACGAGACGGTCTCATCGTTGTTGATCGTTTTTCCAGAACGACAAGAGAAAATGTCTTCGCCGGCGGAGACGCCATCCGCGGCCCGGGGAAGGTCATCGAAGCAATCAAGGACGGAAAGGACACTGCAAGATCAATCATGGCGGGCCTTTCTCCTACCCTTCCTGCGGTGGAAGCAGAACAGGCGCCGGACGTCGTTGATCCCATCGTCGTCCTGAATCGCGGGTTCGAACGAAAAGAACGAGTTTTGCCGAGGGCTGGTGCAGCCGCCAAACTGGTCGCCTCTTTTGAGGAGACTACGCCCGCCTTGACGGAAGAGGAAGCCGTAGGGGAAGCGAGCCGCTGCCTTGCGTGCGGATGTGGCGTCGGGTGCGGAATTTGCCACAACGTCTGCATCTACGATGCAATTGATAGAAGGTTGGACCAGTTCGTCGTCAACGACGAATGCGTCGGCTGCGGACTCTGTGCCGAGGTCTGCCCCAACAACTGTATTGTCATGGTAAACAAGGAGGATTCCTTGACGGGATAACAGGATGCACGTGATTGGAAAGAATCCGGTTTATCCTGTTATCCTGTCCGAGTAAATGCGACGCCGAACTTACGAACCAGAGCACTAAGCGAGGATTTCCCTTTCAATCGCCCGGACGATGACATCCCATGAGAATTCCCGCTCGATCCGGCCTCGTCCGTTCCGGCCAAGCCGCTCGGCGAGCTGCTCATCGAGCAGCAGCCTGAGTATCGCATCGCCGACCTGCCCGGGATCCTCCCCATCAACAAGAATGCCCGTGACGCCGTCAACCACCGCTTCCACACTACCCCCTGACCTTCCCGCCACGACCGGTCTGCCGCAGGCACCTGCCTCAAGATACACGATGCCAAATCCCTCCATCCTCAGAGAGCCGCTTTCCGTATCGGTCGTTTGCATTGAAGGCAGCACAAAAACATCGCACATCGCATAGAGGTCAACCAACTTATCTTCATCCACGACGCCCAGAAAGCGGACGCTTTCGCCGAGCTCCATATCGCGAACCAGTGCCCGCAGTTCCTCGGCAGCGGGACCGCTTCCCGCAATCAAATAGACCACTTCCGGCACTTGTTCGATCACCTTCGGCAGGGCCTTGACAACCTGCGCGTGTCCCTTCCTCCGAACGAGCCGGGAAACACTCAAAAGCACCCTCTTCCCGCCAAGGCCGTATTTCTCGAGAAGAAATTCGCGATTCGCCACCGGCACGAATGTCTCAGGACGCGTCCCCGGATGTATGATCACCGGCATACGCGATTTCGGGAATCGTCGGAGGAGACTGTCGCGGGTGAACCGGCTGACGCAGATAACACTCTTCGCCTTGCCGAGAATCTGGGAGACAATCAGTCGCGTTTTCAGCTTCTCCACGAAAAGCTCCGCGCCATGCACAATGAGCGAAAACGGGATACCCGTGGCTTTGGACAGAAGCAGAACCATCGGACCGTAAGGAAAGAGAGCTTCCAGAAACATCATCTCGATGGAAAGCTTCCTGGTCAGGGATCGCATCGGGACAATATCCAGCCAAAAGGAAGGCGACCTCAGGTCTCGTTTCGGGAAGCTCACCGGTATGAACGCCTCGTTGCCCGTAAGCCCTGCTGCTCCTTCCTTGAAATCCGAAATCACAAAAACCCTATGTCCCAGCCGCCCGAGCCCTTCCGCCACCTCCCGCGAGTGGCGCGCGATACCTCCACGCTCAAAATCGTAGGCGAAAAAAAGGATGTTCATTTTTTCTTCCGACAAACGGCGACAATGGTGCGGGAATAGCGCCCGATTCCCCTAATCACTGTCCAGCGGTGTGGGTCAGGTTCTTCTGCAATTGTTTCGCCAAGCGACTCCCTTATGCGCCATTTCACTCGGTCCTTTGCGAACCGGGGAAAGAGCTTCCTCAGGCAAGCGAAATCGAAGGACATTACTTTCCAGACGATCTTGCGGGACCTCTCGAACGGATCTTTCTGAGAGAAGAACTCCACTTCTGAGAAGTATCGCCGTAGTAAGTCCCGAGCTTCCCTGATGGTGAATTCGTGCAAGTGATACTCGTTAAGCGGTGTGCGGCTCCGGGGCGAAGTAACGTTCTTGTTAGGCGTCGAAAGGATGAGTGTTCCCTCGGCGTTCAATACCCTTCGCATTTCCTCCATTGCAGCGATATAGTCTCTGGCGTGCTCGATCACCTCCAGGCACACAAGGATGTCAAAGTAACCATCCGGCAGCGAAAGCTTCTCGGCGGGCATGCAACGGAAATCCACGTTTTCCAGTGAATATTTGGCGGATGCATGGGCAATTGCCTCCTCCGATATGTCAACGCCGACCACCTGCGACGCCGTTCTGGCCAGCATGGCGCTGCCATAGCCCTCTCCACATCCCACATCCAGAATCCGTTTGCCTTGCACGTATTGTGCCGCGAACTGGTACAGCTTGCGATGCATCAGCTCCATGTCCCCGGGCACCTCTCCGGGGATGATTCTCTCCCCGGAAAAATGTAGCTGCGGGACTTTAAGCTGGTTGTTCTCACGCTGGTTCATAACTTTCTCCTATTTTTCCCTGCCCGCGGCCGGGGCGTCAGATGATCGGAGGCCCACCTGACCCCAGAGCGAGCTTCAGCAAATCTCTTTCTTCCTTCGCTACAAAACGCAGAAGGAGCAGGATGGCGCAGTAGATCACCGCTCCCGCGGGAACGACGATGAAAATGCCCGCCCCGCGGATGAGGAGCACGGACACGCCCATAATCCAAGCCGCGAGGACGACTTTTCCGATGTCTCGCCAGGGAAATGGCGCCACGCCCGACCGGCGAATGTAAAGCATGAATGTCGCCAGCAGAGCTACCTCACAGGCAACGGTCGCCAGCGCCGCCCCACGAAACGAATAGCGCGGAATCAGCACCAGATTCGCAAGGACGTTTGCCAGGGCCGCCAGAGCGTTGAAACCTGCCATCATTAGAACTCTTCCTGACGCCACAAAGGAATATGTCAGAACCAGGGTAAGGGAACTTATTGCCAGGCTCCATGCCAGTATCTGAAGTGCTCCAACCGACCTTCCAAACTCAACACCGTATAGTACCAGAACGATCTTTTCCGAAAGCAAGGATGTCCCCACAGCCATCGGAATCCCCAGAGCAGCGACATATTTTAGCGTCTTCTCTGCCGTGAAACGGAAATCTCTCTTCGAGACAACGAATTTGCGGGAGAGAACCGGAAGCATCGCCGCCACGACAGCCTGCACCTGCATTGTCAGCGGGTCGATCAACCGCACGACTGCCGAGTAATATCCAACGGCAATCTTTCCCTTCATCGCGTAAAGCATCTGAACGTCTATTCGCCTGTAGATAATCGTGCCGCCCAGCAGCAACGCGTAAGGAAGCGACATCCTCAGCATCCGCCACCAGAGCCGAACATCTTTGCCCCAACGCGGCAGGACAAATCGCTTTTTGCAGACGACGTAGCTGGCGCCGACGATCCCCAGCCCACTCACGATCGAGATGCTTGCGAAAAAAAGAATTCCGCCTCCCATCATAATTCCGCCAGCGGTCAGAATCGCCCCCGTCAGGGCGAGAACAACAGTCAAGACAGCGGAGATGTGTATCGCCTCATGGGCGTAGAAGACCGCCTTGAAAGGGGCGGACATCGCGTTCACAACCAGACCCGCTCCCGCGAGATAAATGGCGTATCTGACAACAGGCCTGTAGTACCCTAAGGAATTGACGATGAGCACGATCAGCCCGAACAGGAAAGCCCCGAACAGAATCTGCAGTGAAAGGAAATTGCTCAGGTAAGCTCCCGCGGAACTCCTGTCGCGGCTGACTTCTCTGATGACAAAATGCTGAGTTCCAAAGTCAGAAATGTAGCCGAACAGAGCGACGAAGTTCAAAGCTGTCGCCAGCATGCCGAGGCTCGACTTGCCAAGATAGCGGACCAGCCACACAGACACGAAAAACGCCACAACTTTGGAGAGGGGCCTTGAGACCAACAGGCTGAAAATGTTTCTCAAGGTTCTTCTTGCGGTTGACATCTCAGCCCACTCCCGATTCGGCGATTGTCTCCACGACTTTCTTCATCAGGCCCCGGAGGTCATGATTACGCACCACGATCTCTCTCAAGACAAGTCCCAGCTTCTCACGCTCTGACAGCCGCATCCGCGCCACGTGAACAATCTTTCTCGCAAGGTCCCTCGGGTCCTCATCATCCGCCACCAAAAGCTCCGCATGTTCCCCGAGGAGAGGACGGAAATTCCGGTTCGAGGTGAGCAAGACCCTCCCGCAGGCCATTGCTTCCAAAGGCGCCTTGTCTATGGAATGCCGAAGAGCTGTATTGACGAACACGTCGCAGCTCGCATATTCCTTTTCGATTCGGTTGTAGGGAACCGCCGCCCGGAACTCCACTACTCCTTGAAGCCCTCTGTCGCGAATCAGCCCTTTCAGCCGGGACAAGTATTGCTCGTCATCCGGAACACATGGCGACCCGAGTATTCTGAGCACCAACTTCCCCGCAGGGACAAGCCGGACGGCTTCCCCGAACGCCTCTATCAAAAAGTCATACTTCTTCACCGGCGTGATCCTGCCAGCCGATAAGAGCACAGTCTCCGAGCCCTGCTTCCTCGTAACCGGCGAAAATTTCTCGGTGTTGATGCCGTGCCCCACCGCCTTGACTTTTTCCGACCGGATTGGACAGCTTTCGATGGTCGGCGTGAGAACTATGTGCGCAGTCCTGTGCGCCCAGCGTAGCCAGAAGCTTTTCGCTGAATGGGCGTACCACAAAATGATGGGCACGTTCGGCCCGACAATCCTCCTCGCGGCAACCGCGTACCGGGGACACATGTGAGCGAAGATTGCGCCGATGTCCATCCCTTTCAGGTCTGCTTTCAACCCCTTCCTGAGACGCCACAACCTGCCGATTCTTCCGTCCCCAATGACCCGCAGCGAAACATTATCTCTCAGGCTGTGCCTTCCAGCTCTCAGGCAGAAAACGGCAAGACTCCGGAGATTGTCGGAGAGGGCGTTGACCCAGCCCGGGGTGAATCCCAGCACTGGGTCTTCTTCATCGACCGCCTGAGTTATCATCACCGCGTCAGGCTGCATCCCTCCCGCCCCTTCTCGCGATTTGCTCCCACGTCTCCACAACTCGCGGGAGGTTCCGCCTCCTATCGTAACGCTCAACCACCTTCCTCTGCCGGATAGCTCCCTGCCGATACTGCTCGATCTTCTTCAGGACGTGAATCAGTTTCTCCGCCATTTCATGCGGCCGCCCCACGGGCACGATGTGCCCGTTCTCCCCCTCAACGACAAGGGGCGAGACGCCGCTAACCCTCGTCGTGACGATGGGCAGACCCGCCGCCACACTCTCCATCAACACCCGTGCTGTACCTTCATAAGCAGACGGAAGCGCAAACACATCGGCCGCCGCATAGTATCCCGGCATCTGCTCGTAAGGCACATTCCCCGGGAAGATAACTTTCGCCTCGAGACCGAGCGCATCGCGCAAGGCGAGTGCCGCAGGCAATTCGCTCCCCTCTCCTGCCACGACAAATACAGCTCCGGGCAATTCCCTCACAACCCGTTTCGCCGCGTATAGAAGGTCCTCGATCCTCTTCTGTTTTGTCAGCCGCC
>JABMQX010000789.1 GCA_013203085.1 bacterium
CGTCATCCTGACTATCCTGTTATCCTGTCGGAAACATTTCTGAAGCGTAGAGAAAACACCTTAGAGCATCGAATGCCCATATCATACGCTGGAAAGTTGTCGCCGGAGGGCGAGTCGCTTGCAATTGCGCCGGCGGCGGAGATGAGGAACATAAGCAAGTCCTTTCCCGGGGTTCAGGCTCTGGACGGCGTCAATTTGACCATTCGGCCCGGGGAAGTTCTCGGACTCGTCGGCGAGAACGGAGCCGGTAAATCCACCCTGATTAAGATATTGTGCGGAGCCCATCACGCCGATGAGGGGGAAATCTTCATTCGGGGAACGAAAGTCAGCATCCGCTCGCCTCAGGACGCGACAGCCCTCGGGATCGTCACTATCTATCAAGAGCTGTGCCTTTTCCCAAATATGACCGTCGCGGAGAACATTCTCATAAGCCGGATTCCGAAACGGCAGTGTGTTCCGCTCGTCAACTGGCCTCGGCTCCGGGGAGAGGCGCGAGCTGCCCTTGATATGATAGGCGCGCGCTTTGACCCGCTGGTTCGGGTCGGTGACCTGAGCGTTGCCGGCCAACAGATGGTCGAGATAGCCAGAGCCGCCTCCTCCGACGCCCGAATCATAGTCATGGACGAACCTACCTCCGCCCTTTCCGAACACGAGGTGAAAGCCCTCTTTCAGATCATAGGTACACTCAAGAAAAAAGGTGTGGCGATCATCTTTATCACGCACAGGCTCGAGGAGGTCTTTCAGGTCGCCGACCGCATAACGGTTTTGCGGGACGGGAAGCATGTCGGCGATCTGAACGCCGCCGATGCCACGAAGGAGATTGTTGTGCGGATGATGGTTGGCCGCGCCCTCGATCTTTTTCCCAAACAGGCCGCCCCTATCGGCGAGGAAGTGATACGGGTCGAGGGACTTTCTCGAAAGGGAGTCTTCTCCGAAATCTCTTTCTCCGTAAAAAAAGGGGAGATTCTGGGCATCGCAGGACTCATGGGGGCGGGCCGGACGGAAATCGCCCGGGCCATTTTCGGGATCGACACGAGGGATTCCGGCAAGGTTTCCATTGATGGACGAAATGTCGTCATTAACACGCCTCTTGACGCCATTCGCAGCGGCCTCGGGCTGGTCCCGGAAGACAGAAAGCTCCAAGCGCTCATTCTCTCTATGGCTGTCAGAGAAAACATCACCCTGGCGCACCTGACCGATTTTGCGAGGGGCGGCTTCGTGAACAAGGTCGCTGAGAGGAAAAGCGCCGGTCGGCACGTCGCTGAGCTGGACATACGGACACCTTCTATCGAGCAAAAGGTGGCGAACCTCAGCGGCGGAAATCAGCAGAAGGTCGTCATCGCGAAGTGGTTAGGAGTCAAGCCTAAGGTCTTGATCCTCGATGAGCCGACGAGAGGTATTGACGTGGGAGCGAAAGCAGCTATTCACGCGCTGATGTGCAAGCTTGCAGCCGGCGGCGTCGGCATCATTATGATCTCGTCAGAGCTTCCCGAAATCATGGCCATGAGCGATAGAATCATAGTCCTCCACGAGGGGCAGATCACCGCCCGCCTCTCAAGAGAGGAAGCTACCCAGGACAGAATCATGATGGCTGCCACGGGAGGATAATCTAAAAAGGGGAACGGATTCCGGATGGTTGAGAGATTACGCACGAAACCGCTATTAACTCTGCAGCGAATTACCCGAGCAAGAGAGTTCGCGATTGCCCTGTTTCTTCTGGGAATTTTCATTTTCCTGCTTATTCTCAAGCCCCAGTTCAGAGAACTGGATAAGCAACTGATGGTCGCCAGGCAGTTCTCCTGGATCGCCATCATTGCAGTTGGGATGACCATGGTCATCATCACCGCCGGGATTGACCTGTCTGTAGGAGCAATCCTCGCTCTTGCCGCCTGCTCCATGGGGAAACTTGTCGAGCACGGAACGAACATGTGGGTGGCGTTAGCCCTCGGATTACTTATCGGCGCCGGATGCGGCTTCCTGAACGGCTTGACCATAACGAAGCTCAAAATCCCTCCTTTCATTGC
>JABMQX010000790.1 GCA_013203085.1 bacterium
TGACAATTACTGGCTGGCCTGTCAGATATGTGCGCCGATGCTCCGCACATACACGAAGCATGGGTTTCAAAAGGCTAAAACTGCCCCTTCCTCTGAAATAACAGACTTAATAAGAGACCTATTGATGAAGATTCGAGACGGGAAATTGGGTATCGAAAACAAAAAGGAATTTGAGGAATTCTGCGGCGGACAAGATTTATCTAATCTTGCGGTCCTCCACGAGGTCGAGCGTCGATTGTAGAGACCGTGATTGTGATGACTGCACGTAACGGCGTGTTGGCGACACCGCAGCCAAACCGATTGCCATGAGAACATTTGAAATCAGACCATTAAACGAAGGTGACCACGATGCCGTGGCTCGCCTTCTTGAGGGACATTGGTGTTCAACCAAAATTGTGACTCGCGGCAGAATTCACTACGCCGACCGGCTACCTGGTTTCATTGCCGTGCAAGAGGATGAACTGATCGGGTTAGTGACATATCGAATCGAAGGCGGCGAATGCGAAATTGTTACGATGAATAGCCTGGTAAATGGCATCGGAATTGGCTCTGCTTTGGTTAACGCCGTCAAGGGCGTAGCAGCTTCCGCCAAGTGCAAGCGGTTGTGGCTGATAATGACGAACGACAACACGGCAGCTCTGCATTTTTACCAGAAGAGGGGCTTCTTCCTCGTCGCCGTGTACCGTAATGCCCTTGAGCAATCACGCAAGCTCAAGCCCGAAATTCCTTTTGTCGGCATGGATCGAATCCCCATCCGCGATGAGATCGAACTTGAGCTGCCCCTGTGACGACGGGAAATAGATTCGCCCTCGTCTGACGCGGGCTTTATAAAACCGAGAACAGGCTTTGCCCCAGCTCAAAAATGACTAAGGCTGAAAAAACGAACCTCCGCAACGGCTTGCTTTTCGTATCTCCCTGGATCGTCGGGATAGGGTGCTTCATTCTCTATCCGATCCTTTCCTCTCTCTACCACAGCCTTTGCGACTACTCCGTCCTGGAGCCCCCGGTCTTCATCGGCCTGACAAACTACATTGACCTCGCCAGGGACCAAATCTTCTGGAAATCCCTGTGGAACACCTTCTTTTACGCCTTCTTCGCCATTCCGTTAGGTCTTGCCATCTCTCTGAGCCTTGCTCTCCTCCTCAACACCAAGATTCGCGGCCTGGCTTTCTATCGGACAATCTTTTTCCTCCCCTCACTCGTCCCCATCGTCGCCATGTCAATGCTCTGGATGTGGATTTTCAACGGGCAATACGGTGTCCTCAACTATTTCCTCTCCCTCCTCGGCATCAGAGCCCCCGCATGGCTCATGAACGTTCACTGGAGCAAGCCCGCACTTATCATCATGAGCTTCTGGGCTATCGGCTATTCCATGGTCATATTCCTCGCCGGATTGCAGGACGTGCCGCTGTCTCTCTACGAATCCGCCGAGATTGACGGCGCAAACTTCCTCCATAAAATCCGGCACGTAACCATCCCCATGATCTCCCCCGTCATCCTCTTCAACCTCATCATGGGCATTATCTGGACATTCCAGATATTCGCTCGTCCCTACATCATGACACCCGGCCCGGGCGGGCCCGCCCGGTCCACCACTTTCTACACGCTTTATCTCTTCCAGACCGCCTTCGAGGACCTCCGCATGGGCTACGCCAGCGCCATGGCTTGGATTCTCTTCCTTATCATTCTCAGCCTGACGCTCCTTGCGATAAGGCTATCAAAAGATAGAGTCTATTACGCAGGAGTCAGATGAAGAAGAAAAGGACACCTACAAAACTTGTCATCCACGTCGTTCTTCTCGCGGCGAGCGTCACCTTCTTTTTTCCGCTCCTCTGGATGATTTCCACCTCACTCAAGCCCATCGAACAGACCATGGTCATGCCGCCCCAATGGGTCCCGAGAGCCTACTATGCCCTCATAGACGGAGAGAGAATTCAGGTCAAAAAGCTCTTCCAAGTGGATGAGCCTTCCCTCATCGTCCGGGCAACGGTTCGCGAGCGAAAAGGACTGAAACTTCTCATCCCCGTAAGGGACTATTCCGACGGACAAGCGGCTATTGACGTGCCCGTCGCCGATAGAGTCGAGCGAATAAAAGTCCCCGCGGAAAGCGTCAAGGAAGTCCCCAGCGGTTGGTGGTACGTTGTTCAGACCTTCAAAAAGCAGTACGGCCACCCCGAGCCGAAATGGGACTGCAAACCGGAACAAGAAATCGAGTCAAAGGTCCATCTCTACTTCAACAACTACACCGAATCCCTCGAGTACATCCCCTTCTTCACCTACGCCAAGAACACTCTCATCGTCTGCGTGCTTGGCGTCATTGGCGCGGTCCTTTCCAGCTCCATCGTCGCCTACGGCTTCTCGCGAATCGAATGGAAAGGCCGCAACGTCTTCTTCCTCCTCACCATCGCCACAATGATGATTCCTTTCCCTGTGACCATGATTCCTCTCTTCGCCACATTCCGCCGCCTTCACTGGATTGGCA
>JABMQX010000791.1 GCA_013203085.1 bacterium
GTAATGTTCCCATGAACGCCACGCTCACCATGCTGATGAGCAACAGGGCGTCAACGATCGCATTCAAAGTGCTTGTTCTCGGACTCTTCATCTCAAGCCCTCCTAATTGTAAGTCGCTTCATTCTCGGCGATTCCGCCAACAGAAACTTTCTTTTCCTGTGCCGTCGCGCCGCGGAATGTGGCCGATTCGTGACTACTGTCCAGCATGCGAACAGCCCGACGCATAGCATCCTGTTGGACGTGTGGGTAAGCGGGCACAAGGTACGCATGTTCGATGTGGGCACCGAGCGCGATTGGTTCTGGGTCCCCTTTGTCCCGGTACTTGAAGCAGTCGGCCAGTGTTTTTTCTGGGCTATAGCTGGCTGTCCGAGAATCCGGACATCGCTCGCAAAAACTTCCTCTTCCAACTAAATCGCCCCGCCCCCATCATGACTCAGGCATCCTCGAGCGCCCCTCTGCTGATGCCATAGCTCGCGTCAACGCCGCAGCGCTCTCTCCGCAAAGCTAAATGAGGCCATGCGCCTCGAGAAGGCTTTTGTCTTCCAGAATCACCGCGGTGGCGCCATCGGCAACCTTCTGTCCCGCGTCGAGAACGATGGTGCGGCTGCACAGCTCCCGCGCGAGAGCGAGATCATGGGTGGCGATGATCTGCGTCCCCCCCAGTTCTCCCAGCAGCGAGATGATGCTATTCCGACCTCGGGGATCGAGATTGGCTGTCGGCTCATCAATCACTAAAATGCTCGGTCGAAGGGCAAGAACCGTTGCGATGGACACTTTCTTCTTCTCCCCGAAGCTGAGCCGGAAAGGGGATTTCCTCGCCGCAGCCTCCATCCCGACCGCCCTCAGACTCTCCTCCACCCGGCGCTGAATCTCATCCGGCTCGAGGCCGAGGTTCTGCGGACCGAACGCGACATCCTCGAAGACCGTCGGGCAAAAGAGTTGATCGTCAGGATTTTGAAACACAAGACCGACCTTCTGCCGGATGGCTTTCATGGTCCCCTTTTCCACCAGCAGCCTGTCAATCCTTACGCTGCCGTTCCCATGAAAGATGCCGTTGAGATGAAGCAAAAACGTTGATTTCCCCGCGCCGTTCGGGCCGACAAGCGCCACCTTCTCACCCTCGTGCACCGATAGGGATATGCCCCCGAGAGCGACCGTCCCGTCCGGATAAGAGAAATGGAGCGACTCGATTTCAACCACTTTCTTCATGAGTGTCCAAAAACCTCAACGTGTGCAACGCGACCGAGCAACGATCCTCCATCTTGTACAGAAACTCGATCAGAATATCCATCCCTTGTTCACCACAAATCTGAAGCCTGCGAGAAACGCCACGGCGCCCGCAACGAACACATAGTCCTTAGCCGTCATCGGTTGAGCTTGCGGGGAAGCCACTCGTCCCTCAAAACCCCGAGACGCCATCGCCTGATAAACCCTCTCCGCCCGCTCGTAACTTCTGACGAAGAACGTACCTATCATCCTGCCGACGACTTTCGCCTGCCATAACCATCTTCCCCCATAGCATCGGGCATCCCGCGCTCGCTTCATCCGTTCCGCCTCCTCCACTAACAGGAATACATACCTGTACGTAAAGCTCGTCAAGGACAGAAAGACCCTGGGTACTCCCAGTTTTCGCAAGCCCCCGAGAAGTTCTGGAAAAGGAGTGATCGAAGAGAGAATCACTAACGAAAATATGCTGATATACGACTTAATCACCACGCCTTGAAAGATGATTACGCCCGGATGCACGCCCCGCGAGGCGACCGCAGCGCTCTCCACTCCTCGGCCCATGAACGGGATAGAAAGCGCCGCCATGGCCATGAAGGGAACGATCACTAACGACCGCCTGAGCACATGTACCGGCGGAACACGCGATACCGCGAGGCAGACGAAGAGGAAAGCGAAATAGCCTGCAAACGATACGTATGCCGTAGCCCCGCAGCTCAGGCAAAACACGATCAGAGCAAAAAAGACGACCACTTTTGCTGTCGCAGAAAGAGAGTGAAGGGGACTGTTCAGGTCGGAATACCTATCCAGAAAACCGTGTTTCA
>JABMQX010000792.1 GCA_013203085.1 bacterium
AGAGGACGTCCAGAGGGTCTTCGAGCCTTTCTTCACGACGAAAGGGGCGATTGTCAGCGGCGGGGCTTACGACGGAAAGATTCACGGCACGGGCCTCGGTTTGAGCGTGTCCCACGGGATAGTAGAGAACCACGGCGGGGAAATCAAGGTCAGGAGTAAAGTCGGCAAAGGCACGGTTTTCACGGTCTATCTTCCTGCCGCCTCGAAGCGCAAGCCCACGCCGCCGACGGTTGAGGAAGGACGAGAAGAGGGGATTTCTCGCATAATGGTCGTTGACGACGAGGAAGCTATAACCGAGCTTCTCGTGGACATACTGGGCCACGCCGGATATGAAGTTGACGGCTTCGCGAACCCTGTGGAAGCTCTCGAAGCCCTTTGCCAAAAGCAATACTCTCTGGCGTTCATAGACCTCCAGATGCCGCAGATGCAGGGGGAGGAATTCATGGTCGAGATCGACCGTCTTCCCGCCGAGAAAAGGCCTCTGAAAGTGATCCTGACCGGCCGCGTGGGCGTTTCAGAAGAAGATTATAGAGGCATCGATGTCTTCGGGACACTCCGGAAACCCTTCACGATTCAACAAGTCTTGGGCACCGTCAGGAAGAGTCTTGCCGCGAAGAGCGACAACCGGGAGCAAAAGGGGAAATAAGCGTTCCCCTCATCCTTCATCTCCCCATCGAGAAGTAGGCGAAGCGATAGCGCAGAGCATGCTGGGCACCACGGACTTCTCAGATCGTCCTTTGCCGGAAATGGCTTATCGGCCGCCTCCCCGACCTCTTCCCCCACCACCTCTTCCCCCCATTCCGGGCGGGCCGCCGCGACCACCGAAGGATACGAGGCCGGAATCCCTCACGACGTCTCCCGGTATCTCATATCTTTGTGTAAGGTCGTTGATCTCCCGCATCTTCTGGAATTGGAGGACGCGGTCAACTCGCTCGTTGAGCTGGTCGGCGGAAGCTTCATCGAGGGACCTCAACTGCCCTTCCAACCACCCTCTTGCCCGATCATCATCCTGCATTGAGTTGACTGCCTCGGAAATGAGCGTGCGAGCCTGTTCCTGCTTCTGTTCGGGCGAAAGTTGGGCTGAGTATTTGCTTTTGAGGTCCTCGACGTCCGCGAAGAATTGGTTCCTCTTGACGGGGTCGGCAATCTTCCCGGAGAAATTCTTGGAGAGATTATCCAAGCGGCCGGAGAGTTGCTTCGGGTCGCCCATGGCACGAAATGCAGCGCGCGGGTCCCTGAGAGCTTCACGTTCCCTGGCTTCCGTTTGCTGCTCTCGGAATCCAACGAACTCTCCCTGGGTGGTAGCGACCTGATCCTCGAGAAGGATGATGTGCCGCATGATGTCCTGATATTCTTTCGTCGAGGCGAAATTGGACGCCACGATCACTTCGCTACCCTCAGCCGACGGAGCGCCGGTTCCGGCAGGGAGAAGAGCATCCAAGCTCTTTTGGATCCCCGCCAGCTTCTGGTCGATGGCATCTATCCTTGTCGTCATCTGGGAGATATTCTCGGCGTGCGTCTCCTGCTGGGTGAGAAGTTCTCCGACCCGTCCGCTGTCGTCCTTCCGGCACCCCCAACAGGCCAACGCCAGAATACCAAGAATGCAAATTCGCAGACCTTTCATCAACATTGTGCTTCTCCTTCACTCTGTGTTTAGGACGATTTCGTGGGACTGGCCCCTCGATGAGTTGCCGAGCCTATCGTGCGAGAAATGAACCGAGGGAAGGGACAAATCACCTTCCCCTGCGCCCGCGTGCATCGCCACGCTCTCGGGGACCGCCACGCTCGCCCGGACCTCCCCCCATGGCGGGGAGGCCGGAGTCCCTTAACGTGTTTCGGGGTATGTCATACGTCTGTGTCAAGTCCCTGATCTGCCGGAAAGTCTGCATACGCTGGTAGCGCTCAAGCCTTCCGGCGAGCTCGTCTCCGGAAGCTGTTTCCATAGAGGCTATCTCACGCTCGATCCTCTCGCGCGCTCTGTCGCTCTCCTCGCTGTCCAGCCTTCGCGTCAGGTCGTCAAGTACCTGCTGTTGAAGCTGCGCTGGGCTGAAGTTTTCGGCGAGGTTTCGCTTGAACTGATTGAGATCCGCCTCAAACTGCTGCCTTTTGACAGGGTCTTCTATTTTCTGACCGAAGTTTTGATGCAAAAGGTCGAGCCTCTCGTTCAGTTGCTGCGGATTGCTCATCGCCTGCATCGCTTCGGCAGGATTCCTCAACTGTGCCTGCTGTCGCTGCATTGCCACGTTGCCTTGCGTTTCCGCCAGGTTGCTGGTAGTAACGCTCAACCGCTGTTGAATCGTGGAAAGCTGAGCCACAATCTGCTTATATTCCGGCGTGTCCTTGAACTCGACGACCAGTGGCTCTGCGGCTTCGCCCTCGCTGGATTCTGCCGGCGGAGTCGTGCCGGAAGCCGAAGGGAGTTTTTCAATGGACTGCTCGATTTCCTCCAGTCTCTTATCTACGCCTTCAATCCTCGTGGCTATCTTACTGATGTTGTCTTCCTGCTTCTTCTGGTTGACGGCGACCTCTACCAGCCGACTGTCAAACTCCTTTTCCTCACAGCCCGCTAATAGGAACAAAGCCCCTGCAATTCCTGCGAAAAAACATTTCTTCATCAGGTCCCTCCCGTTCTGCAACATCCTGCCGCGTCTCCGGGCTGAGGGCAGCAAACGCTCGTTGGCAGCCGGGCTCCGGACGTCGCAGCAGCTTCTCACTCGGTAAAGCACTTCACATTGCGAGAAGTTACACCACTTATTTAACATTAAACGCGCGCGGGATGCAATCGGTTTAAGCTGTAAATCCACAGCTTTCACGGACTTCGCCAGTGGAGCAGTCTTCTCGATACCTCCTGAGGTTAAGTTCTCCCTGCTTCAGGACTTCTCGACGCAGGGATTGCCCGCGGCGCGCAGACTCCGAAGCTGTCCTGCATCGCCGCCCCCTACGCCCGCTCAATTCGATGCTTGACACGCAGCATAAATCGGTTAGTATCCTGTTGTTGGAGCATCCCGCTCCGGCGGGGAGGTGTGGCAACACTCCACGGATGTACACTCATCTCACCCCCAGCGTATAGACACGCTCATCGGCACGCTTAGCCTCAGAAGCGGACGAAAATGAACACAGTGTACGATTTTGAATCGCCGAAATGGTTCGCCGTTTATACGAAGAGCCGGCATGAGAAAAGGGTATACCAGCAGCTTTTGCCGAAGAGCGAGGAGGTCTTTCTGCCGCTGGTGAGGGTCTGGAGCCGGCGAAAGGACAGGCGGGTTAAGTACGATAAGCCCCTTCTGCCGGGCTACCTTTTCTTCCGCGATATCCTTTCTCCCGCGAATCGCCGCTCCGTGCTGGAAACCTTCGGTGTGGTGCGAATCCTCTCTTCGAAGGCGGGTGAACAAGCGTTGCCGGAGCCCATCCCCGACGAGCAGATCGAATCCCTCAAAGTCCTAATCGAATCCAGACACGAAATCCATTCTTGTGACTATCTGAGCGTCGGAGAGGAAGTGGAAGTGATTGCCGGTCCCTTTATGGGAGCTTATGGAAAGCTGCTTCGCGTCAATCCAAAGAAGAGCCGTCTGGTGGTTTCCATTGACCTGATCAACCAGGCTGTCGCGGTTGACATTCACGTCGCCGATGTCAAGAAAACATAGAGTTGAGACAGCGGTCAAACTGTGGAAGGAGGAAGGAGATGCTTGCAGCGGTGCTCGAGGACATCAGGAGAATGGTCCTGAAAGATGTGCCCCGGCCCGTTGCCGGACGCGGCGAGGCGATTGTCCGGATGAAAGCGTGCGGTATATGCTTGACGGACTACTGCGCCTACACCGGCGCCAGAACGAACTGGAAGCCGGGCCAGATCGTCGGGCACGAGATGAGCGGCATCGTCGAGGAGGTCGGCCCGGGCGTGGAGAACTTTCGCCCCGGAGACGAAGTCATCGTCTCCCCCGCGATCTTCTGCGGGGAATGTGAGTACTGCAAGAGCGGTTTGCAGCACTACTGCCCGAAGGGCGGCGTCATCGGGGGGGAAGGGTTTGACACCGTCCTGCCGGGAGGCTTCGCGGAGTTTGTCAAAGCTCCCGCCCAAACGCTCTACCTGAAACCGCCAAACGTTTCTTTTCCCGCTGCAGCCCTGACTGAACCCCTGGGTGGTTCGTACAAGGGGCTGATCTCGTACACCCGCCTCACTATCGGGGAGGACGTGGTCATCATCGGAGCTGGCGCAATGGGACTTCTTGTCACTCAGATCGCCCACGCCGCGGGCGCCGGCACTCTCATTCTGATTGACATAGAGGATTACAAGCTCGAGTACGCCAGAAAATGCGGCGCCACTCACACGATCAACTCCACAAAAGATGACCCCAAAAAGGCGGTCGCCGCGATCCTTCCGAGAGGGCCGGACATCGTCTTCGAAGCGGCTGGCGCGCTCCCGGCAGCCGAACTGGCTTTTGGGCTTTGCCGACGCGGCACGAGAATCAACATGTTCGGCGTCATCGTTGCCGGTACGATACCGGTCTCGCCCGCGGAAATACATTTCTCCGAGACTCGCATGGATGCGTCCTTTTCGGTGACACCGAGGGTGATGCTCAAAGCGATTAGCCTCATGCGGAAAGGACTCGTTGACACCACCAAAATCATCACCCACGAAATCCCGCTGAAGGAGATTCAAGAAGCCCTCGACATCATGGGAACGGTTGACCGAGTGAAAGTTGTGGTACTCCCGTAAGCTCGTTTTCTCCTCGAGGCCGCTCTCGCTCGGTGGAGCACGGGCGGCTCGACACCGCCCGGCACATGCGCCCGCATGTACACAATTGTAAGGCAATGACCCGCCGGAGAGACCCGTTCAGCAAAACCTCCCAAATGTGCGGACTTTCCCTCTGAAAATCGGCGATTTTGCGGAATTTTACTCCGAAATTGAGGCAATCCACTCTTGTTTCGAGAGACCGAAAAATAGCTTTTTCGAGGCTCAGGAAGCATCTTGTCGTCATGGGCTTTCTTATCTCCCTACGATAGCGTGAGTTACGTTAATGAGGAATTTTGCTTTCTTGCTATGTCTGGCACTTTTTGTGCTTGAGAAGACTGCGATTGTTACTGCGCATTTTTCCGAGAAACTCGTTGAATAGTGTCAGCTAACTCTGCTAAGCTTCGCAAGAAAGGACGTCACGTCTTTTTTGCATGAGGGGGGGCTTGAGAGGAAAATAGAATGGGGCGAAAGAAAAGCAGCAAGTTGTCGGTCGGGCTGGACGTAGGGAGTTCCTCCGCCAAAGTTGTGGCCCTGATCCGGGAGGGCGGAGGAAAGAGGTTGAGGCTTTGGAGGTACGGCGTGAAGGTCTTGCCTGAGAGGGCGAGCGAATCCCCCGGCGACGGTCTATCAAAGACAATTAAGGAACTGCTATCAGAGCTGAAACTGGATCAGAAGGATGTGAACTTCTCCCTGCCCGGCACGTCGGCGGTCGTCCGGCACATCCAGATGCCGAGGATGACGCTTCAGGAAGCGAAAGAAGCTTTGAAGTATGAGGCGGGGCAATATATCCCGTTCAAGGCGGAAGAGGCTCAGATGGATTGCCATATGCTCGACAACGCTTCCGACGAGAAGAGCGAGACGATGAAGTTGATGCTGGTAGCCGCTCGGAAAAGCGAAGCCAAAAAGCGAGTGGGAATACTGGAGCGGGCGGAGCTGACGCCCGTTGTGCTGGATGTGGACTCCATCGCTATCTTGAACGCCTTCGAGACCACGGGGATTCTGTCAGATCAGGAGGGCCCCATCGGATTGATAAACATCGGGGCGCGGCAGACGAACCTCAACGTCATCCAGGACGGTCAAGCCGCTTTCACGCGTGATATTGAGGTTGGCGGCGGTGGGATAACCGTCGCCATCGCTCGCGGGTTGGGGGTTAGTCTTGCCGATGCCGATGGCTTGAAGGTCGCCGGGGACGCTATCATCCAACCCCATTTGGAGATCGTGCTGAAGTCCATCGTGCACCAACTGCGATCTTCCTTCGATTATTATCACGGTAGTTCGGGACAAGACATAAAAAAGGTATACATCAGCGGAGGAACGTCTCTTTTGCAGGGGATACGGGAGTTTCTAACTGAATCCCTGCGCATTGAGACGGCACCATGGGATCCTTTCCAGGGGATCGTGACATCGGACTTTGAGGATGATGCCGCTCTTAGTGCTTTGTCTCCTCTGCTACCGGTGGCAGTAGGACTCGCCGCCAGGAGAACCGATTCGTCATGATAGAAATAAGTCTTTTGCCTGTTGACGAACAGGCCAAGCCAAAAAGAAGCGCACAGAAGGGATTAGGGTTTACGGTTCCAAAGTTCATTCCGAGGGGCTTTGCAATCGCCTTCGTCGTTCTATTGGCGATGTTTGCCGTCTCGTATCTACGAGCTTCTTCCTTGTCAAATAATCTCACGAATAGCCGGTTCACTTTAACCGAATTGAAAAAGGACTCCGGGGAAGCTTCAAGCATTGAGGCGAAGCTCGGCCCCCCACCCGGCACGGCGGAAAAGGTCGAGAAAGGTCCCGGTGGCGCCGAGGCGCCGAAGGACTCCGGAGAGAGGCTGAGACAGAGAGCGGCGATGTTCGAGACCCACCTTGAAAACCGCAACGTGTGGTCGCGGATGCTTCAGGAGATCACCCTTTGCTGCCCGGAGGAAATCCGCCTTACCGGCATCAAGTTAGTCGCCTTGCGGGCCGGCGTTGCCGGCCAGGAGGCGAAGGAACTGGTGATTTCCGGTTTCTACGTTACGGGTGCAAACCCGGAGATGATATTGCGGCAGAGGTTATGGGGAAACAAGATAATCGCAGCGCACTACAAGAATTTCATCCCCATGACCCAGCCGGAACCGGAGAGAACACTTTTTTGGATCCACTGTAGAGAACAATAAAGGCGAGTTATCGGGAAATGAAGTACACGAAAGAACAGGCAGAAATGTTAGCCCTTCTGGTCCTTATGGGCTGCGCGGTCATCGTCCTGACATTTCTTTATCTGGTAAAGCCGAATTTTGCGAAGGCTGCTCAGTCCAAGCAGGAATTGACGAAAATCGAGGCAGAAATTGCCACCCTCCACAAGGCGACGTTGGAACTTGCGAAAGCCAAAAAGGAGATGGAGACTCTGACGGGGAAGGTCGAGCGTGGCGAAGGGGCGATCTTCTCAGGACTTGAGACCAATCCCCCCCTCACACAAGTCTGCGTCCAGGCGGCAACAAAACTCAATCTGAAACCAGCTTTCGGAGCGCAGATAACAAGTCCCTTGCTGGAGTTCAGCGACAAAGGAACCGATGGGAGCCGTGTCACGCGCCATTACGATGAAGTGCGGCGAACACTGGACATTCAGTCCGCTGACTTTTTCAGTCTGTGCAGGTTCCTC
>JABMQX010000793.1 GCA_013203085.1 bacterium
CGCCTTCTGTCCCCCCAGAGGATAGAGATATCGTTATCCCTTCGCCGCATGATTGAAACGGACTTGTCCAAGAGCTTGCTCATCAGCCCCCGGCCGCGATACTTCGGCTCCGTGGAAACTCCGCCAACGCCTCCGACCGACAGCCGAGCATCGCCGCAGAGCAGCGTTATGGGGAAGATGCCCACGCAGCTTACGATGCGTCCCTCGTCCCGAATAATGATGTTGTTGGACATATCCTTCCGCGTCGGCTTATAGATGTGACCGTACTGCATGTCCATCCTGATGCCGAATATCTTGTTCAGGAATGCAATCAGGTCATCGTAGTCCGAAACGCCGGCTTTTCGCGGACGGGTCATCGTTCACCTCTCCAGCATTTATAGTCGTCTTTGGGTCCGCAAGCTTCGTTTCCACATCGGAGAAGGCCCCATCTCATTTCTTTTCCCTCTTCTTGATAAGGCCCCGCAGGACATTCAGGTTCATGACATCCTCGGCCATGTCCGGCCCTTTGGGAGTTTCCAGGATCATCGGGACATTGGCGAACCTCTCATCGTTCATCAGGAGGCGAAATCCGCTCAGACCGATGTGCCCCTGTCCGATGTGAGCGTGCCGGTCAATCCTCGAGCCCAGTTCATTCACCGAGTCGTTGACGTGGAAGGCGCAAATGCGTTTCAGTCCGATTGCCTTATCGAATTCCCCGAACGTCGCCTCGTACACCTTTCTCGTCCGCAGATCGTACCCTGCGGCGAAAGTGTGGCAGGTGTCGTAGCAGACGCAGATTCTCTTTTTGTCATTTACAACCTCGATGAGAGCCGCAAGGTGCTCGAACGTATAGCCGAGATTGGTTCCCTGCCCGGCCGTCGTCTCCAGGGCGATTTTCACTTTGCAGCCTTTTGTTTTATCGAGAATCGTATTGATGGCGGCGGCGATCCTTTTCAAGCCTGCGCCTTCTCCGCTGCCCACATGAGCGCCGGGGTGCATCACGATGAAGGGCAACTTCAGCCTCTCGGACCTCTCCAATTCGCCGAGCATCGCATTGATAGACTTTTTGTAAAGAGCGTTGTCCGGCGAAGCCAGATTGATCAGATAGGAATTGTGGGCGAATATCGGCTCTATTGCCGTCTCCTTTTTCGCCTGCCGGAACTTTTCGACCTCCTCGTCTGTCATTACCTTTCCGACCCAGCGGTTGGCGTTCTTGACGAAAATCTGAACGGTATCGCAGCCAACCTCTTTTCCCCGAACGGGAGCATTGAAAACTCCTTCCGCTATGGACATGTGCGCTCCCAGCAACATGGCGATGCCTCCTTTCCTGTCAGACCGCTCCCCGGAGTAGCTATTGAAGAAAACTCAACGCCGCAGTCAAACGTGTCGCCCAGCTTCTCTAACCACGTTCCGTACTATATTGCAATCGGGGAAGAGCTGTCAATACCTGCGGAGGCTTACGTTCCTAACACGCCGTGTGTCGGCAATAAAATCCTCAGAAGCGCCGCTGAGAACTCCTTGGCCCCCTTGGCCCCGGCTGCCTCATTGGAGGAGAGACGCCGTCCCGTGGTTCTCGGCCAGGAAAACGGCCTATGTCAGGCCCGCCGAGGGATGCGATGCCCTCCTCCAGCAATAGCGCCGCCGCACACACAATCGCAAGAGCCGCAACAACAATCCATATCGAGTGCTTCATGGCGATAACCTTCTACCCCCGAGCGCAAATGGACGATGTGCCCCATGAGAGCGAAGCCGAGTATGCCATACCACATACTCCCGGTCAACTGCACCGGCCGATACGGGTATGGCTCTATTCGCGGCGCGGAGCGGCCACAGCGCTGATCCCATCCCGTCTCGGTGACTGTAGCGAGCGCGTCTCGCCGTGGAGACCAGGGGCACGATGCCCCCGAGATCCCGGCAACGCGGGATAAGACGCCAGCGGTACAAACCCTGAGCCGCTTTCAGCAGCGCAGCCCTGGGGAAATTTGCCGAGATAATCTTTGAGCTCTGACGGAGCGCCTTAATGGGCAGAGGTATGTTTGCAGCGTTGAACAGTTCGATCTCTGGCACCGATACGCAGCCACACCCGCTTTTTCCCTCGATTTCTCGGCTGCCGCTTGATACACTTAGGCGGATAGCAGTTGGAACGGAAGCCCATTTTTCAGGAAGAACTCGGGTGACAAGGGGGTGGAATCATGAAGGCTACTTCTATTCTCGTGGCAGCCTCGCTGGTGATCTGTGTCTCGATCCAAGCTTTCGCTGGGACATGGTACGTGGACGACTCGGTCGCCGTGTCCGGTGACGGGACCTCATGGGAGACTGCCTTCCAGAGAATCCAGGAGGGCATTGACGCCACATCCGACGGCGACACCGTGACCGTCGCCGAAGGGACCTACGTCGAGAACATCCATTTCGACGGCACGAACATCACTTGTACCAGTACGGACCCGCTCGACCCCGCTGTGGTGGGGAGTACCACCATAGACGGGAACCAATCCGGTTCCGTTGTCACTTTCTCAGGGACCGAAACGGAAGCCTGTATCCTCTGCGGTTTCACAATCCGCAATGGCAAGGCTGAGGGTGGCGGCGGGATCTGCGGGGGGACAGGCCCTGACAGCACTCAGGCCACGATCCAGAACAACACGATAACGGGCAACTCAGCCAATCTGTACGGCGGCGGGGGGCTGTATGAGTGCAACGGCACAATCCAGAACAACACGATAAC
>JABMQX010000794.1 GCA_013203085.1 bacterium
CCTCAAAGTTGTATCCTTCCCAGGGCATGAAAGCCACGAGCACATTTCTCCCGAGGGAAAGCTCTCCGCCGCAGGTCGCCGGGCCATCTGCCAAAACGTGCCCCTTTTTCACGTGGTCCCCCGGCCGAACTAAGGGCCTCTGATTGATGCAGGTGCTGGCGTTGGACCTCATGTACTTCTTCAGGGGATAGACCTTCGCATCTCTTTTGCTTTTTGCCGGCCGGACCTCAATCCGCTCAGCATCAACGTAGGTAACCGTGCCGTCTTCCTCCGCGATCACCATTGCCCCGGAATCGGTTGCTGCTTTCCCCTCGAGGCCCGTCGCCACAAGGGGGGCTTCTGTCTGGAGAAGAGGCACCGCCTGCCTCTGCATGTTTGACCCCATCAGGGCCCTGTTCGCGTCGTCGTGCTCCAGAAACGGGATCAGCCCGGAAACAACGCTAACCAACTGCCTCGGCGAGACATCAACGTAATCCACCTCACTCGGGGCAACGTTTGTGAACTCCCCGCGGCTCCTCGCGGAGACCTTCGCGTCCAGAAACCTTCCTCGCTTATCGAGGTTGACGTTCGCCTGGGCGATTACGTACTTTTCCTCCTCGTCGGCCGTCAGGTACTCGATCTGATTCGTCACGCGCCCCTTGGCGACCTTGAAGTAAGGCGTTACGATGAACCCAAGATCATTGATCTTGGCGTAAGTACTCAGAGAGGCAATCAAACCGATATTCGGGCCTTCCGGGGTCTCAATGGGGCAAATCCTCCCGTAATGGCTTGGATGCACGTCTCGCACCTGAAAACCTGCCCTTTCCCGGCTTAACCCTCCGGGACCCAGCGCGCTCAAACGCCTCTTGTGCGTCAGCTCCGCTACGGGGTTGGTCTGATCCATGAACTGCGATAGCTGGCTCCGACCGAAGAAATCACGTATCACCCCTGAAAGGCTTTTTGGATTGATCAGCTTGTGGGGAGTGATGCCCTCAGAACTCAGGTCGAAGAGGTTCATTCGCTCCTTGATGATTTTCTCCATTCTCGCCAGGCCAATCCGGCACTGGTTCTCCAAAAGCTCACCGACGGAGCGCGTTCTCCTGTTTCCCAAATGGTCAATATCGTCAACGCTCCCCACCCCGTTCATCTGAAGATTGATGAGATACCTGACAGCTTCGACAAGATCGCGTTTCCGCAGGATGAGTGAATTGCCTTTCCCGTCATTCTCGCCGCCGTTCATCCCCAACTTCTGATTGAGCTTGTGCCTTCCGACCTTCCCGAGGTTGTATCTTTTCGGGTCGAAGAACATCCGTTTCATCATCGCCCGCGCGTTGGGGATCGTCGCGGGGTCTCCCGGACGCAGCTTCTTGTACATGTCCTTCAGGGCGTCTTCGTAGGTATCCGCCTCATCCCGGGCCAGCATCAGCAAGATCGGATGCTCCGCCGCTGCGCCTTCTGCGATGTGAACCTCTTTCACTCCCGCTGTGGACAATCGCTCCAAGAGCTCATCGGTGACCTCCTCGCCGCTCTTGGCGTAAACGATCCCATCTTCTTCGCCCACAGCGTCCTTCGACAGAAACTTTCCTATCAGTTTTTCACCCGACCTGGCCGTCAGCGTCACCTTTACCGACTGGAAGAACAACTCCATGATTTCCGCGTTATTTGCATAACCCAAAGCCTTCATGAAGGTGGTGGCGAGGACCTTCCGCCGTCTCCTTCTCCGGTCAACGTACACATAAATCAGATCGTTTGAGTCGAACTCCGCTTCCAGCCACGACCCCCTGTAGGGGATAACCCTGAAGGAGAACAGCCCTTCGGATTTGGGGTCGGTTTTCGTCTCGAAACAGACACCGGGAGACCGATGCAACTGGCTGACGACCACTCGCTCGGCTCCGTTGACGATGAAGGTCCCCCTCTTGGTCATGATGGGGATCGTTCCCATATAAACGCTCTCTTCGCGGACCACATCGTTCTGAATCAGCCTGAAGGTCACCCGCAACGACACCGAGTAAGTCAACCCTCTTCGCTGACATTCTATGTCGTCGTACTTTGGCACCCCCAACGAGTAGCCGACGTACTCCAGAATGCAGTTCCCATCGTAACTCGCAATCGGGAAAACCTCATTGAATATCGCTTCCAGGCCTTGGTGGAGCCTTTCCGACGGATGTTTCTGAGGCTGAAGAAAATCCTCGTAAGACTTCTTCTGAATCTCAATGAGGTCCGGCATTTCTACCGTATCCGCCCTTTTGCCAAACCGTATGCGTTCTTTGGTGCCCGACTTCATGCCAATTTCTCCTTGAGCATGCGGTCTCGCCTGCCCTTACGCCAGATCAGCCGCAAAACCGATGCTTCTCTTCCCTCCGTCCGTCCGCTCTGGCTACAAGCTCGGTTTGATCTCGACAGTTGCCCCTGCTTCTTCGAGCTTCGCCTTGATCTCTTGGGCTGCCTCCTTGTTCGCTCTCTCCCGGACCGGCGACGGCGCCGACTCAACGACTTCCTTCGCCTCCTTCAATCCGAGGCTCGTCACCTCACGAACAACCTTAATCACCGGTATTTTCTTCTCTCCCACGCTACTGAGAATCACGTCAAACTCCGTAACCTCCTCTTCCGCGGGCGCCTGTGCTGCGGCCGGCTGGGCAGCCATCATTGGAGCCGTCAGGCTAACGTTCCAGCGCTCGGCAAGCTCGTTCTTCAGCTCCACCAATTCGATAACCGACAGCGACTCCATAGCTTCCACAAGCTGCTTTGTCGTAAGTTTCTTAGTTGACCGACTACTCCCTTTGGATTCACTCTTCGGCTTCGAGCTTCGCGAAGATTCTTCTTTGGGTTCGCTTTTCTTAGTCTCCTTTGTGGGCATTAGTAATCCTCCTCCTGCGTCACCCGTGTCTGGCTGAATCTATCAGAATCGCCTCCCCTACTCCGAACATGACCTTTCTTTCTCTTCCCCTATGGAACGAATAATGAAAATGAAACTCTGAACCACCTCACTCAGCACTTGCACGATCTCCGAAACGGGCCCTGCAATGACGCCGACAAGCTCAGCCGCGGCAACAGCCTTCGGAGGCATCGCCGCTATGGCAAGCATTTCCCCCGCTGACCGCACTCCTCCCTTAAAAAATCCCCCCAGAACGCTCAACTCCTCGTTCTGCTTACCGAAACCCACGACGGCTTTCACAAGGTCGAGGGAATCATTTTCGTCAAAGACAATGCCTACCTGACCTTTCAGAAGGCCGGACAGCTCCTCCTGACCGTGTTCTTTCGCCGCAATCGCGAATGTCCTGTTCTTGACAACAAAATAGCGACCGGACTTCTCACCAACAATTCTCCTCAAGGTGTTCATCCTCGTGCTATCGAGACCTGAAAAAGTTGTCAGGATCAACGAGGACGTCGCGTCTATCAATCTCCCAATCTCTTCGACAGCGTATGCCTTTTCTGCTCTCACTGTTCCTTACCCGATCATTATCGCCTTTTCGCCCTTGGCTCCTTCATTTCACCGAGGCCACGATCTCCTTGACCTCAATTCCTACTCCCGGCCCCATGGTCGAGGTGATTGTCGCCGACCTGATGTATTGCCCCTTGGCGGCGGCGGGTTTTGCCCTCAACAAAGCGGCCACAACTACCTCCGCATTTGCCATCAACGACTCTTTCGCAAAAGAGATCTTTCCGATGGGGACGTGAACGTTGGCGTTCCTATCCATCTTGAATCCGATCTTCCCTCTTTTCACCTCCTCCACGGCTCCGACAACGTCGTCCGAAACCGTCCCCGTTTTCGGGCTGGGCATCAAGCCTTTTGGGCCGAGAATCTTCCCCAACCGCCCCAGATCCCTCATCACATCGGGTGATGCGATCAGGACGTCAAAACCGAGCCATCCCTTTGAGATCCTCTGAATCAGCTCCTCGTGGCCCGCTTCGCTTGCTCCTGCTTCCAAGGCGGCTTTTGCCTTATCCTCCTGACGGGTTATGACCGCTATCTTCTGCACCTTTCCCGTCCCGTTAGGAAGTGCGACAGTGCCCCGAACCATCTGATCGGACTTTTTTGGGTCCACTCCGACGTGAAACGCCATTTCCACTGCTTCGTCAAACTTCGCTCTGGGGAACGACTGCAAAACACCTATCGCGTCCGCGAGGGAGTAAGTCGCTCCCCTATCCAAAGACGCTTCGCCCTGCCTGTACCGCTTACTTCGTCCCACTGGATTCCACCTCTATCCCCATGCTTCTCGCAGTTCCCTCAATGATTTTCACAGCGGTTTCGAGTTCCCTCGCGTTCAGGTCGTCCATCTTTTGCCTTGCGATTTTCTCGATGTCCTCCCGCGAGACTCTCCCCACCTTTTGCTTGTTCGGCTCCGGCGACGCTGTGACGATTCCGGCCGCCCTTTTCAGAAGGTTGGTGGCCGGCGGAGACTTCGTGATGAAAGTGAAGGATTTGTCACGATAAACAGTTATAACCGCGGGAATGATCAAACCGGCTGCTTTGTCCTTTGTAATTGCGTTAAACGCTTTGCAGAACTCCATGATATTAACCCCGTGCTGACCCAGGGCGGGGCCGACGGGAGGAGCGGGTGTCGCCTGACCTGCCGGAATGTGCAACTTAATCATTCCCGTAACTCTTTTGGCCATTTCACCTTCTCCTCCGACAAAAAGCCTTTCTTCTCACTCCGATTTCGCCTGGCCGCAATCCGTTCGCCTCACGTCCTTTCCACCTGCCAGTACTCCAGCTCCACGGGCGTTGACCTTCCGAAAATTGAGACCATCACTTTCAGCTTTCCCTTTTCAGGGTTCACCTCGTCGATCACTCCGCTGAAGTTGACGAAAGGACCCTCTGTGACCTTGACTGTCTCCCCCACTTCGAACAAGACTTTCGGCTTTATCTTCTCTTTTTTCTCCTGCAAAGCCGCGAGAATTTCTTCCACCTCCTCCTCCGGCATAGGAGTCGGCTCCTTATCTCCGAGGAACTTGAGCACACCGGAAGTGCCCCTGACAAAATGCCACGTCTTCTCGTTCATATCCATGTGAAGCAACAGATAGCCGGGGTAATAGAGGCGTGTTGTTATCTTCTTCTTTCCTCCTCTGACCTCTGACACGCTCTCGGTGGGAAGAACCACCTCGGAAATCTGCTCGCCCAGCTCCTCTGCTTGCGCGCGGTTCTCAAGTGATGTTTTGACCTTACGCTCCTGTCCCGAGAGCGTTTGGACCACATACCACCTTTGAGACATCTCGCTGCTACCTCACAATAAGCCCCAAGATTGCGCCCAGCAACAGGTCAACCACTGCGACAAAAACCATCAGAATCAACATCGATAGTACGACGAGGCCGGTCGAGTTCTTCAACTCTTTCCGAGTGGGCCACGCCACCTTTTTGAGTTCGTCGACGACCTCTCTCAGAAAGCCCCGAATTCTCGCAACGGTGCTCAGCAGAAAGTCCCGGCTCGGCTTTATGAGAAGCAGGATCGCAACAGCGCCAAGAACAATCAACCACCAGGTCAAGCTTCCTCCTCCGTCCTGATCGAGCTGCCGCCATTCGACGCCCGAAGACCGATGTTACACTTTGCCGAGAGCCCTTCCTCCAGACAACTCGGCCCCGCGAAAAAATGATAAAAAAAGCCCTCTCTCCAAGTCTCTCGTAGCTCGAAGGGATTCAGAAACCCAGGGGTCGGGACCCTGGCGCGGGACTGTTGCCACATCAACCGTGGCAGGCCAGGAGGGATTCGAACCCCCAACATCCGGATTTGGAGTCCGGCGCTCTGCCGTTAGAGCTACTGGCCTCCTGCGACCAGAATGCAATCAACGAGTTTCTTTATGTGAAGTATGTTTCCTACAAAACCTGCAGTATTTCTTTAACTCCAGCCGTCCTGATGATGCTTTCTTGTTCTTCGTAGTTGTGTAGTTTCTTTGCTTACACACTGTGCAGGCCAGAGTGATGATCTCTCTCATAGCTCATTCGATAATATCAGTAACGGTTCCGGCTCCGACGGTTTTGCCTCCCTCTCGGATGGCGAACCGCAGAGTTTTCTCCATTGCGATCGGCGCAATCAACTCCACCGTAAGATTCACGTTATCACCCGGCATCACCATCTCCA
>JABMQX010000795.1 GCA_013203085.1 bacterium
CGTGCAAAGGAGGTTCTATCGGGTCAGGCAGGGGAGTTGAGCAAAGACCGGGCATCGCCAGTAGGAGTGGATGGGGGGAGATTGTCGGCGGTTGCCGGCGATGTGCTCCGGCACCCGGACCATCGGATTTGCTGCCCCTTCGGGGTTGGACTCAAAGGGGAGCTTGCGGTCGGGCAACGCGGCGTAAGTGTTGGGAGGGTCAACTGGCTGCTGCCTGTCGTTTGGAGAGTTCTCTCCTGAATCGCTCGATCATGTCTTTTGTGGCGACATCGTCGGGAACGAGGGAGGCGACCTCCTCTGCCACTCGCAGGGCTTTACCGGTTTCTCCCTTTTTGTCCAGGAGAAGTGGGAAGACTCTGGCGAGGAACAGGAAATCGTTTTCGATGTCATCTGTCCACCGGAGGCCTTTTCGTACGGCACCGGCTTTCCCTCCTTTGGGGCGAACGATCTTGCCCAATAGATACCCCTTTTGGGCGGCGGCGAGAGCTTTCTCGAGGCGGCGCGATTTCCAATGGAGCTGAGCGAGAGAGCCGTAGAGGCGGAAGGCTTGCGGATTGCCCCGGTTTTTCTCAATCCCCTCCTTGATGAAAGAGAGAGCCTCGTCGGACTTCTTGGCGAACGACAGGAGCATGGTGCCGATCATGTACCCTCGCACGTTGTGTGGATCGGCCAAAGTCATCACGCGATACCACGGGAGGAGTTCTTCCTTCCTGCCGTGGTGATGGGGGAGTTTTGGGTCCTGGAAGGGTTTTGTCTCTCGCTCGAGAGCGCCGATAAAGCCGCGAAAGTCCTGTGAGGCTGTGCGGATGAGAGTAGGGGTGCCGCCCGGGCAGCATCCGGGCTCGTGATCGTGATGGTCGTGACCTTGCGTATTCGCCTCGACTACGCCGGTGGTAGCCATCTTATTGATATTCAGATGCGGCTTGTAGGCGATGCCGCCGTGCAGATAGCGCTCGGTCTTGATGAACATGAGGTCGGCGGCTGTGGCGCGGACCTCGCCGAGAATGAGGGCAAAAGCGTTCAGATTGCGAGCCTCGAGATCGCCCGCTGTGGCTTGAGTTACGGCTGCTTTCTCCGAGGCGATACGACGGCGGATGGACGGCGCGGCGATCAGCAGCAAAACCGGTAGGACTATCGCGAACATTTTTGAAGGGTCGCTAAGAACTCCCTTGATCTTCATCTTTTTCTCCTCACAGAGGCATACGCTTGAACGACCTGACTGTCAGAAAGTAGAAGAATTCGGCAAACACGATTCCGTACGCGAGAATGGCTACGATGTCTCCAGCAGCCATTGGAGAGGCGCCCTGAACGTAGCGCTGAGAATGCTCGAACATGGAGAAGTCGGGGATGAGGACCAGAACTCTCTCGACAAGCTTCCCTCCGAAATGCCAGGAATTCCCGGCGAGCTGTCCGATGAAATTCACGATTGTTGGAGCGGCGAAGAAGGTTGTCAGGGTAATCAGGATTGCCACGATAGCAGGGATATAGAGCGATAGCGCGATTGTGAAGACGCCGAGGAGACAGAGAGCGACCAGCCGGAGGACGGTCATCTGGGCGAAGGCGGACAGGTGCTGACCGGGCAACTTCGGCGCCGGCAACCAGGAGAATAGGAGGAATACGATCAGGCTTGCGCAGGCGATCACCGAAACAGCGAGGGTTTTGCCCAGGATAATCTCCGACCGGGAGACCGGTTTGGCGAGAAGGGGTTGGAGGGTGCGCTTCTCGATCTCGTTAGGCAACTGGCGGGCGGCTGTTGTGACGGTCAGGATGGCAGCGAGGGCGTAGCTCAAAAGCAATCCGAAACTCATCAGGAAACGCGCTGTCTGGGGATTTTCAACGCCGATAATGCGAACGATAAAGATGCTTCCGACGAACAGGCCGACGAAAATCAGAAGGACATAGAAGTCCTTACGCCGAAGGGACTCCAGCCACGCGGTTCGAGCAATCAGCAAAACGCGACGCAGCATCTCAGAAACTCCTTTCTACAAAGCACGGCGGCGGAACAG
>JABMQX010000796.1 GCA_013203085.1 bacterium
CAAAGCCTTTCTATCCGCCGGAAGATTCTGGCGTGGAGTGAGCGCGGCCAGCGGCGCTTCGCAATGCAAAACGGGCAGATGACGCAGACAAAAGCAAGTATCTTGCGAAAAACCATTTTACCCTCCGCCGGATTCCCGGACGATGCACCTTTGGGATAACGCAGGTGGTAGCGATTCGTTTCTAATGGCCTGTGCCCGGCCCACCTGCAAGCACTCAATCCATCGTTAGTCTTTTATCAGTAGAGCTGCTGAGAAGCAAAGGAAAATGTGACAGGACTCGCGATTCTCATAGGGGGTCTTGCAGGACATCGCGGTCCTCCCGCCCGGTTCTTAACTTGCCGCTGCCGCATGGATACTCTGCGACATACCAATATGTTACATGCGTTATGTTGTAGTAGAGGTTGATGGCGGTTTGGGGGACAATACTGCGTCTCTGCGTACGCCCCGGGGCACGTCAGCAAGGCGGCGTATTTGCGACGTCCTCGGCAATGGCAAAGCCCATCTTCGTGCGGAGGCTGAGATATGTTTCGGCGAGAGACAGAGCAGCCGGCAAATCATCGGAACTGTGAGACGATTTCCTCGAAGTCCGGGAATGATGTCTTGATGCAAGCGGTGTTCGCGACGGTACTGGCGGCGCGCTCGGCGAGGAGGCCGGCGATGACAAAGGCCATGGCAATGCGATGGTCCCCAAAAGAATGAACGTTCGCCGCGGTCAGCGCATGCCGCCCTTGAATAATCAGGCCATCCTCTTTTTCTTGGACAGCGACTGCCATCTTGCGAAGGTTTGTCGCGAGCGCTTTGATCCTGTCACATTCCTTGACCCTCAGTTCCTGAGCGTTCTTTATGACACTCGTGCCGCGTGCGAGGGAAGCAGCGATGGCAAGGATCGGTATCTCGTCTATGCATCGCGGGATTTCGTCGCCGCCGATAGTGGTGGCTGAAAGGGACGCGGACCGGACAATGAGGTCGCCTCTCGGTTCTCCAAGCGGCTGCTCGCCGTAAGGTGAAGAATCTATCTCCACGTTTGCCCCCATGCGGCTGAGGACGTCGAGGGCGCCCGTTCGTGTGGGATTGACTCCGACATTCTTTATCCTCAATTGTGCGCCGGGGAAAAGAGTGGCCAGAACAATGAAGTATGCTGCGGACGAAATGTCCCCCGGCAGTTCCGCGTTAACAGGGTGCAGCGATTGCGCCGGGTGGACGGTAACGGAATTGCCCTCTATTTCTACCTCGGCGCCGTAGGCTGGGAGGATTCTCTCAGTATGGTCCCGCGACTTGGCAGGTTCGGTGACAGTCGTTTTGCCCTCTGCGTATAAGCCGGCGAGCAGAAGACATGATTTCACTTGAGCGGAGGCCACCGGAGAAGTGTAATGAACTCCGCGAAGAGAGCGGCCCGATATGTAAAGCGGCGGATTTCCTTGCTTGTTGCCGGAGGAGACCTCTGCGCCCATCATGGTCAACGGAAGGACAATCCTCTTCATGGGGCGTTTCTGGAGAGACTCGTCTCCTTTGAGGAGTGACTTGAAGTTCTGGCCCGCAAGTAGCCCAGCCAGAAGGCGCATTGATGTGCCGGAGTTTCCCATCCAGAGGTCGGTCTGGGGGGGATGCAGTCCCCGAAAACCCACACCGTGCACGCGACGGGTAGTCCTACCGGGCCGCTCGATTCGCACGCCCATTTGTCGCAGGGCCCTTTCGGTGCAAAGACAATCCTCACTGGGGAGGAAGTTGGTGATTGTGGAAACGCCGTCGGCTATGGCGGAGAGAATCAGCACGCGATGAGAAAGAGACTTGTCGCCGGATGGAACGGCTGTTCCGCTGACGGAGCGTGCCTTTGCTATCTCGATTAATTCCATATTGTTCCTCGATTGGCGAAATGGGTGTTGTAAAAACCTTCCCAACTCTTGCTTCTTCGGTTCAGTTAGAACGGTCCTTGAGGTCCTTGGCCTTTTGAAAGAAGGCCTCGAGCCCCTCGCGGTCTTTGCCTTTCAAAAGCTCGGCGAACTCCGAGGTCTTCTCACGTAACACCTCGAGGGAACGGAGAACAGCGTCCCTGTTTTCGATGCAGATTCCCGCCCACAGCTTTGGAGAAGCCGCCGCGATTCGAGTCGTGTCTTTGAAACCTTTCCCGGCCAACTTGACCGTAGAAAGCGGGTCTCGCGAGCTGCCAGCGAGAACATTGACCAGGCTTGATGCCGCCACGTGCGGCAGATGACTGACCAGGGCGATACTAATGTCATGCTGACGGGGAGTGAGATGAACGACCCGGCAACCGAGCGCTTCCCAGAGCCGGCGGACTTTTCGCACGGCAGTGGGGCTGGAGTTCTTCGTTGGTGTCAGGATGCACGTGGAACCCTCGAAAAGAGTAGGCGAGGCGATAGCTATGCCACTTTTTTCTGAGCCGGCCATAGGATGCCCGCCAACATAGTGGCATGTGGACTTGAGAAGTCTCTCCATTCGTAATACGAGGGACCCCTTGACGCTGCCAACATCGGTGACGATGCAGCGGCGGCTGAGGGCGGCTCGTGCCTGGCGGGCAAGGACGGGAATGGATTCCATCGGGATCGCCATGACCACCAAATCGGCTGACGCCACACCCTCGCAGATGTCGAGAGTAACCTCATCTGCCGCATTGTGCTTGAGAACTTCTTCTACGGCAGAAGTGCGCCGGACGACGCCGACCACTTTTCTGGCAAGGCGTTTTTGGCGACAGCCCATGCCGAGGGAGCCGCCGAGCAAACCCATTCCAACAATGGTTATCTTGTCGAACATTTCGGCATTCGGGGTCAGGGAATGCCTCCTTTCTTCACAATTCTCTGCCCACA
The DNA here is from genome assembly GCA_013203085.1 of bacterium. Classification (GTDB taxonomy): domain Bacteria; phylum Auribacterota; class JABMQX01; order JABMQX01; family JABMQX01; genus JABMQX01. The sequence goes on from JABMQX010000796.1 coordinate 2,823, forward strand.
GCCCGGGCAACGGGGGCGAGGTTCTTCATGAGTTGAGCGAATTGCGGCGGAGCCAGCGATTGAGGGCCGTCGCTCATAGCGGTCTCCGGGTTGGGATGAACTTCCAGGAGCAAGCCGTCCGCTCCCACCGCAATGGCAGCTTTCGATATCGGCTCGATGAGGTTTCTTCTCCCTGTGGCATGACTCGGGTCCACAATGATGGGTAAGTGACTGAGCTGCTTGATGACCGGAACGGCACTGAGGTCCTGCGTGTTACGTGTCGCGGTTTCGAACGTTCTTATTCCTCTCTCGCAAAGGATGACGTTGAAGTTGCCGCCGGAGACGATGTATTCCGCCGACATGAGGAATTCCTTGATCGTGGACATATTCCCCCTTTTCAGCAGGACGGGCTTGTCAATTCCGCCAACCTCTTTCAGAAGCGCGAAGTTTGACATGTTGCGCATCCCGATCTGGACAATGTCGGCATATTTTAGGACGATGGAGATGTCTCGCGGGTCCATGAGCTCCGTGACAACGGGGATCCCCGTCTTCTCTCGGGCTTCTGCAAGGTACTTGAGGGCTTCCTCACCCAGCCCCTGGAAACTGTAGGGGGAGGTTCTGGGTTTGAAGCCGCCGCCCCGCAGGAGAGAGGCGCCGCACTTCGATACGAAGCTCGCCGTTTCCAATAGCATCTCGCGGTTTTCTACAGCGCACGGACCAGCACCAACGACGACTTTCTGCCCCCCTATGCGGACGTTGCCCACCTGGACTACAGTGTCTTCTCCCTTGAACTCGCGGCTGACCAATTTGAAGGGCTGCAGGATGGGCACAACACTTTCCACGCCGGGGAAGGCTTCCAGAGGGACGGTCCGCACCACATCTTCAGGGCCGATGACGCCTATGACAGTCCTCTTGACTCCCACGGAGACGTTCGGACGGAGCCCCAGGGATTCAATCCTCTCGATGATGTGTTGTCTCTGTTCCTCCGTGGCCGCCGGTTTGAGAATTATTATCATGGCTTTCCTCTCTTGTCCGAGGTCTTTCGCTTGTTGAGGTCACGAGCTTCTTGGATAGGACCCCAACACCTTCAGGATCCCGCATTTCTTTTTCAACTTCTTGATCGTGGAAGCGACCTTAGGGTCGGTAATGTAACCCGCAAAATCGGCGAAGAAATAGTACTCGAAGGGTTTCTTTCGGGAGGGGCGCGACTCGATCATTGCCAGGTTTATCCGTTCTTCCTTGAATACTTCGAGGACGTCGTGGAGGGCGCCGACTTTATCCTTGGTATAAAACATGACGGAGGTCTTATCATCTCCGCTTTTCGGGCTTTCGCTCCTACCGATGACGAGAAAGCGAGTCACGTTTTGCGTGGTATCCTGGATGGAATGAGCCACGACGCGGAGCCCGTACAGGGAGGCAGCGACCTCGCTGGCGATGGCTGCTGAGCCGGGTTGCTGGCTGGCGGTCTCCGCCGCCCGGGAAGTGCTGGACGCCTCGATCTGTTCTGCCCGGGGCAGATTAGCCCGAAGCCACAACTTGCATTGCCCGAAGACTTCCCCTTTGGAGTGCACCCTCTTAATCTGATTCCTGCTGCACTTCGCCAGCAGGCAATGCGATATCTCGAAAACGATCTCGGAGCATATTCTCAGATCGGAATCTATGAACATGTCCAGAGTGTGATTCACCGCGCCGTCGGTGGAGTTTTCTATGGGGACCACACCGTAGTCAGCTCGTCGGGTTTCCACTTCATAGAAAACGTCGCCTATCGAAATGGTTGGGACGTACTCCACCGAACGACCGAATTTTGTGAGGGCTGCCTGATGGGTGAATGTGGCTTCCGGTCCGAGGTATGCCACCCTGATGGTTTTCTGGAGAGCGAGGGAGCCCGACATTATCTCGCGATAAATGGCCTTGAGGGCCCCGTCGGGGAGTGGACCTTCGTTAAGGCCGGCAATTCTCTTATAGACCTCTTTTTCCTGCACGGGATCGAGGACATGCTCGGTCAGCTCCCCTTTAATCTTGCCGATCTCGACGGACTGCTTTGCCCTCTCGCTGACGAGAGCGACGATCTTTGCGTCAAGCTCCTCGATTCGCCTTCTGTAAGGGCGCAGTCGCCGCTGCAACTGGGTTGCCTTCATATCAAGGTTCTCCTTTAGGAGAGGCTTTTTGGCCTTGCGGTTCGCCCGGGGCCAATTCGCCAGCCCCGGGAAGGTCCGAAAGACTGTTTAGAGCGAAATGTTCCAGAAACAGAGCTGTCGTCGCATAAATGAAAGGTCTTCCGGGGGAATCTGTTCTCCCCGTAATCTTAATCAGGCTCCTTTCCAGCAGCATTTTGAGAATCCCGCCGACATCCACCCCTCGAATGGATTCGACCTGCGACCGGGTCACCGGCTGGCGGTAAGCCACGATAGCGAGGGTTTCCAGGGCAGCCCGGGAGAGACGGGTCCTCTCCTGCCCAGAGAGAAATCTCGTGATGTAAGGGGCAAACTCCGGCAACGTCCGCAGTTGGAAACCGCCCGCAATCTCCACCAAGCGAAAGCTTCTCTGCGATTGTATGTAGTCAACCTTCAATTCCTCCAGGGCAGCCACCACAGCATGTCGTGATACGGAACAGCTATCCATCAGAACCCTCATGATCTCGGTGACCTTAACGGGCTTGTCGGAGACGAAGAGGAGTGCTTCGGCGACGACTTTGATCTTTGAGGTATCGAGCTTAGCTGCTCTTGGCGTCATGGTTCATGTGTTCTCGTTATCTGGACAGGATTCTGATCTCAGCGAAGGGCTCCTCCTGGACGGCGGCAACCCGTCTGGCTCTGATCAACTCGAGCAGGGCGAGGAAGGTCGCCACAATCGCAATGCGCCCCGCGCCTTTGCCGAACAGTGACCGAAAGAGGATTTCTTTTTCCTTTCGCAATCTGTCGAGAATCATTTCGATCTGATCGGCAACGCTAACCTCTTCGTCGCTGACCTCGTGAATCTTCCCTTCTTTTGCTGCTCGCTCTAATGCCTGTGAAAAGGCGCCGAGCAGGTCGAATATACTGACATCGGAGAGGGGCCGTTGGATCGTCTCAAAAAGCGGCACGCTGACGTCATGCCTGCGAAAAGTGCTATGCTGGTGCGCCTCCATCTCCTGAAGTTCATCGGCGACGTCCTTGAACTGCTTGTACTCGACAAGTTGTCTGACCAGCTCGGCCCGGGGGTCCTCGATGGGTTCCTCATCCTCCTCCTCAGTTGTCTCATCCGGAGGCAACAATGTCCTGGATTTTATGTAGAGCAGTGTTGCGGCCATGGCGAGGAACTCTCCCGCGAAATTCAAGTTGAGCATCCTCATCATTTCCAGGTAGCGAAGATATTGGTCCGTTATTCTCGCGACAGGGATGTCGTAAATGTCAATCTCGTCCTTCCTGACCAGGTACAGGAGAAGATCGAGGGGGCCTTCAAAGGTATCGAGTTCGACATTGCAGGATTCTACAGAAGCCCCATCTTCGTTTTGACTTCGCGTACTGTCTCCGCTGCTATAGTTCTGCATCTCCGTTTGCCTGCTTCCAGTACCTCCCTGACTCGTTCCGGATTCTCTTTTAGCTCCCTGGCTCTCTCGCGGATCGGCTCGAGTTCGGCAGTCATGTTCTTCGCCAGGATCATCTTGCATTCGATGCATCCAATGCCCGCTTTTCGACACTCCGTACCCACGTACTCGATTTCCTTCTCCGTGGACAGAAGTCTGTGCAAGGTGAGAATGTTGCAGATTTCGGGATTCCCCGGGTCGTTGCGACGCTTGCGGTTGATGTCCGTCACTGCCGTGGCGAGCTTCTTCTTGATTGCCTCCGGCGAATCCGAAAGGGAAATATGATTCTCCAGGCTCTTGCTCATCTTGCTTTTGCCGTCAAGTCCCATGATTCGGCCAATATTCGGCGTCAGGTGGAACGGTTCAGGAAACGTTTCACCGTAGCGCGAATTGAACGCCCTGGCCACCCTCCGGGAGAACTCGATGTGCTGAATCTGGTCTTGGCCGACGGGGACTGCCTCCGCTTTGTAGATGAGAATGTCGGCGGCTTGAAGGACCGGGTAATCGAAAAGCCCAACATTGACGTTCTGCTTGTGCTGTTCAGATTTCTCTTTGAATTGAGTCATCCGCCCGAGATCGCCCATGGGGGTGACGGTATTGAATATCCACGCCAGTTCCGTGTGCTCCGGGACATGAGATTGGACAAAAATGGTGCATTCGTCGGGGTTCAGTCCGCAGGCGATGCATTCGGCAGCAGCGTTGATGATGCGCGATTGCATGGTTTCGACCTCGTAGCTGATCGTAATGGCGTGATAATCAACGATGCAAAATATGCAGTCGTACTCCGTCAGCATCCTCACCCAGTTTCTTATGGCGCCGAGGTAGTTGCCGATATGGAGGTCGCCGCTGGGCTGAATTCCGCTGAATAGTCTCTTCATCAAGTACACCCTCTTTTCGTGTATCGTCTCTGTTTGTTTCTTGCTGAGCTGCGTTTTTCCACAGGCATTAATCTGCGAACATCCCTCGAAACTCGCCCCGGTCAAGGCCCAGTATTCCCCAGACGAACTCGATGGGGGGAATCAACACCCTGGCTATGCCGATGCTCATCGCCGTTCCGATGACGACCGTGAAGATGAACAGCAACCCCAGAATTTGAACCCTTGCCTTCATCAAAAAAGCAGTGTGTTTCGCCGGCAAAAGCCCTACGAGAACCCTCGAACCGTCGAGGGGAGGGATCGGAATGAGGTTGAACATGGCAAGAACCATGTTGACGATGACCAGAACCATCAAGAATAACCTGATGTGGGGCCACACCATTCCTGTATCGGGTATTACTCCGCTGCTGAGGATCAAGGCGAAGAACAACATGAAGAATATGTTTACCGCCGGACCCGCCAGCCCAACCCACATGATATCGGTTTTCGGATTCCGGAAATTCCGCGGGTTTATGGGTACGGGCTTGGGCATGATCAGAGCCACTGTAAAAAGATAGAACGTCGTAATCGGAAAAAGGATCGTCCACTTGAAACTCACATGTTTGAAAGGATTGAAAGTGAGCCTGCCTTTCTCCTTGGGCGTGGGGTCGCCGAGCTGAAGTGCGACCCACCCGTGACTCACCTCGTGAACGATCACAGTCATCAGCACCAGCGGAGCCAAGAAAAGCAGCAGAAGGACGGTGGACAGGTCCCCTGACCCTGAGCCGTAATCCATGTGTACGAGAAGCACCATCGCTACCAGCAAGGTCAGCAATATCGCTTGAATGACCTTCCGATACTTGATCTTGCGGGAGGAGGCGCTCACTACCCACAAGGCGGCAATCAAGCTCCCCTCTAAGAATCTGTGTAGCCAGGGCACAAATCAGTCCTCTCCGAATCCTTTCAGTAGTTTTCAGACATCAGGATAGCAATCTCTTCGCTTCCTTGTCAATCTTCGGGCGTCGAGTAATGGACTTCACGGCGTCTGTTGCCCTTGCGAGATGTTGCGTAAAAGGGTAACATTGCTCCGAAGGGATTTGAATTTCGAGGAAATCGGCAGGGTCCCGGTCATGGTGAAGAAGCGATCTCGCAGGAAGAAGGGACGCAAAAGGCGAGAGCACGCCAGCGCTCCGACGAAGACAAAGCAAGCGCGGGAAAAACCAGCTAAGCCGCCGCTTTTCTCCAAATATCGCGGTTGGGTGGTCTTCGGTCTTTCTATGCTCCTGGCGGGGGTTGTCTTTCTCCGATGGCGCCTCAGCCAAAGAACGGAGGATGAACCTCGAGGCAACGCTGGCGAAAGAATCCCGTATGCCGGCGCGCTGAGGTTTACCGACGTGACGGAAGTATCCGGCATCAGTTTCCGCCATTATACCGGACGCACGGGGCGCCTGCTCTACCCCGAGATAATGGGCTCAGGTCTGGCGCTTTTCGATTACGATGGCGACGGCGACCTCGACATATACTTCCTGAACGGCAATTA
>JABMQX010000797.1 GCA_013203085.1 bacterium
CATCCCAACGCAAGGTTTCACGCCGAGGTTCCAGTTGGAGTACATTGTCCGGTAGAAGACAATGATTCGGCTATCGCTGGTCAGTGTCGGAGGGATACCTGTTCCGCCGTTGCCTGCGCCGTAGAGGATCGGTGGCGTGAAAAGCGGTTTGCCCGTGCGGATGTCGAGGACGAAGCAAGTCTGTCGATCAGGCGGACGGCGAAGACGGGCGACGATCGCCTCCTGCTCGTTCCTGATGAGCTCCGGCGTGCCGATGGTGTTGTCGGACTGATTGAATTCCTTAACATTTCGCCAGTCGCTCGGGTCAACCCCCGCCAACTTAGCCAGGAAATGTGTAGTTCCGTTGAGATCGTCGTTGCTCTCGCAGGTCGGCACGGAGCGAAGGATCGCCAGATTCCCCGCGATGACAGGGTAATAATCCCGAAAGCTCTGGCCGTAAAGCTGCGGCGATTTCCAGAGAAGCTCCCCCGAATCGGTTTTGAAAGCGTAGCAGTGCATATCGTCGGAAGCTACGATGACTGTGTCCCCGACGACCGCGGCTGTGTTGCGAATCGGCCCGCCAGTCTTCCCCTGCCAGAGAACCCTGCCCGTCTTCCTGTCCAAGGCGTAGAAGAAGCCGTCACGTCCGCCGATGAATACGGCGGCATCGGTTACCGCTGGCGAGGCACTGAAGCCTCCTCGCCGCTCCGAGGTGAAGGTCCACAACACTCTGCCGTTCGCCGCGTTGAGGGCGTGGAGAGTTCGACCGATTGACCCCGCATATACCACACCCCCATGATACGCTGGAGAATGAACGATGGGACCGGGCGCTTCAAATCTCCAAACGATTCCTCCCGTCCGCCGATCCAGGGCATACAGGTTACCGCTGTACGTGCCGACGAAGACTAATCCCTCGGCCACGATAGCCTCCATGCGGCTGGTCATAATCTCGTTCGGGAAGAAACGCACCCAGTCAAGCTTGTAAGGGGGGCGAACGCAATCCTCCGTGAATCCTGTCCGCTGGAGGTCGTGGTGGATAGTTGGCCAGTCCCTCGCCTCCAACGGCGCGCCGAGAAAGCAAATCGCTGCCAACAAAAGACAGTAAGGAGATACAGTTTTTCCACCCATATTTGCCGGCTGCACGTCTTGTCCTTTGCGATTCCCTATTTCCGCTCGAGACCGAGAAGGACGGTAACAATATCGTAAGCTTTCAGCGGGATGTCAAGGGAGTTGTCGCCGTGGGGGATAGCATCCCGCTTTCTCTCGACGATGTCAGCCTGATGAGCGGAAAGAATTTTGAATTGCGGGAAGGAGACCTTTGCCGTGGTCGTGGTCTCCTCGCAATTCCACAATCTCAGAACATATCCTTTCCCATTTTCCGCCAGCTTGAATGCCAGAAGAATAGCTTGCGGGTCGTCGATCTGGAGGAAAGAGCACAGAGGTGTCGGGCCACCGCCAAGGATGAGTGGATTCGCGCGCTCCATCGCGAATCGCATCGCCTCCGAGTTCCTGCAAGGGCCGCGATGGGTGGTGATGCTGTAGCGGAAAGTCAGTTCTCCGCCCTGCGACGCCCTGAAATTCGTGAACCAGTAATTGTTCATGATCCACGAGAAGACGGCCGGATTCTTCAGCTCCAGCTCCTTCTGCCATCTGCCAGTGTTGATCTGGGAGAATTGCACTAACGGCGCATCGAGCGTGACCCAGGTCACTCCGAACTCGTCGTTGGAGAAATCCGCCCAGTGCTGGATGCAGTGCCAGTCGGAGGAAGAGCCGGGCAATTGCTCTGTCCCAGGCTTCATGACTGCCAGCGAGATTTCTGTCTTTGCGGTGAATGGGCGAACCGCGAAAGGAAACGCGTAATAGACACCTTCCGCGTCGAGAACCTCGTCCTTATTAACGGTGTTGCGGATGTCAATTCGCTTATCGAAATCGTAGAGGATGACCTCCTGCACGATCTCAGGTGTGTTCTTTGCGGAGGTTCTGACGAGGATGCTTCCGAGGAGAGGTCCGTTCGCGCCGGGTTGGATGGTCGCCTTCGTCGGGCTGAAGCGCTCGAACTTCGCTGGCTCGCTTCTTCCCGTGTTGACCACTCCCCTGCCGCCGATCGGCATCTCGTAGATGTACTGATTGAGCTTGTAGGGGCTTTCTTGATCAACCAACTCCTTCTTCAGCTCCTTGTCGAAAATGCTTTTTATGCCGCCGGTAACCGGATCGAGCGTCACCTCGAAAAACTTGTTGCTGATCTTGTTCTCCGAGAACGTCACGCTCTTGCGGGCGGGGAAGGACGGTGCCTCATCCGCGAATGTCAGAGCCTTGTAACCCATAGGAGGAACGTCCGAGAGCAAGAAAACAGGAGCGACATCTCCGTGCGGGTAGCTGTCTGGCAGGAATTGGAGGATGGAAGAAATCGCTTTGGGGTCGCGCCGGTCCAGCCAGCCGGGTGTGACGAACGGCAGAAGACAATCCGCCTGCTGGTATGGAACATCGCGCCCTGTAGCGGCGTCACGCACGCGCACTTTTCGCTCCCTGAATATCCGCATTTCCGCCGTGGTGAACGGGGTCCATAACAAGAAACCACCCCTCTGCCAGGGAAGGGGGTTCACCACCCCAAACTTGAAGTCCGATCCTATATATCCGTTAATCTCCGGGAACTCTCCGATAGACGTGAGGGCGTCGGACAACAGAGTATTCGCCTCTCTGTACGGCTCCGTAGCAAAAGAGGCCTTGATCTTCCACTGTCCCTTGGTCATTTCGGAATCGGGCTGGCTGATGCTCTGGGCCGCTCCCCAGGTGTGCTCGTCGTAGAGCATCATCTTCTCCAGCGTTTTTCTGAACTGCTCGGCGGGGTAATCGAAAGAAGGATCGAGTATCTTCGCTATCGCAGAGAACCTCTCCGCCGCGAAGAAAGTCTCGTGCGTTTCCCGTGTGAGAATCGTCTCGTAAGCCGACGAAGCATGGCCGTCCGCCCACCAATCGGGCCAGGCGAGCTTGTATGTCGGAATATCCTTCGCGTGCTCATTCTCTAATCGCTCGAACCATTCCCGCGAGGTCGCCATGATGAGCTTCGGATAGGCGTATTTGCTGTTCCATTCGCGGATGATGTCGCAGGGTTTCATGTTGGGAGGTGAGTTGTCCGTTACGATACCGGACATCTTGAATCCGAGGATATTGTAGGGATAGCTCCTCTTCTCG
>JABMQX010000798.1 GCA_013203085.1 bacterium
CACATTGCCGGGGCCGGTGGCTATTACACGCTGACCATAGAGACCGCCAACGGGCGGAGGGAGACATACAGCGCTCCTCGCTCGGTCTACGTGAAAGCCAAGAAGGGAGACATGGGTATTGCGTATATCAAAGGGGGCTTTCTTCTCGATTTCAAACCAGCCCAGGTCTTGAAAAGCTAACGTGAGTCGCGGCTGAAGGCGTAGAAGAGTTTCTCCTGCGGGCCGAAATAGGCCATCAGGTACGCGGTGTACGGCTTGTTCGGGGCCCGGTCAGGCATCTGCTTCGGCTCAGCGGGCGCCAGAGCGGCTGCTGCCGTCGCGGTGGCCAGGAGGAGTAGTGCGCCTGCCATAGTCGTTGAGTGTCTCACGGTGGTACCTCCCTTCAGCCGGGATTTCCCAGATAACCTCTTGCCCACGACCGTCGCGGGCGTTTCCGGCCTTTCGTTCAGAGTCCGCACGTACAAAAGCGTTTTGGGTCTTTCGGGAAGAGCGCATGTGCTGTGTTTTAAATGCGGTACGAGAAAACAGCGGATGTGGGTTTTCCCCGGCTCATTGACTTCACGCCTGACCCGATCAGTGCCAGATAGGCATCCCGATTATTCCACACGGATATACTTTTTCTGTATATTGCTTGTTACGGCAACAGGACAAGCGGTTGATCGAACAAAGCCCAGAGCACGTATCTAAGCCCGATTAGCGGAGTTACGTCCGGAAACATTCGGGTCGGTTCCTTCTGGGAAGGCTTGGCACCGAATTTGTACTTAGCTTCTCAGGGCCATCACAAGAAACAGGGACTTGTCGCCTGTCAGTGCTTTTTACCCTCTTCTGCGACTTGAGGGTAACACAGGGCTTGAAACCTGCGCAAATCTCTGTTATCATTGTAGCGTCATAGTGTGAGCCTTGTGCGCTGTTCCGCCCTTGGCGAAGCGGCGTAGCCGAAGGTTTTCAATTCCAGAAAGGAGAGGTCGCGCTATGAAGAGGCTTGGTGTGTTGACGCTTCTGCTTGTCCTTGTGACGATTCCCGCCGCGTTTGCCGGTGGTCCGGGTTGGACGGATACGCCGATTTCCATCCGGCTATTGACGAATAAGGAAATCTATGAGCCAGGCGAGAATGTGGAGATTCAACTTCTGGCGGTTAACAACACGGAGCGTCCAATCACGCTCAATTTCCCTGATGGACACCAGCAAGACTACTGCATTGACAGCAAGTACCTGTGGTCGAGCGACAAGTCCTTTACGGAGGGGGGAACGAGCGTGGACATCCCGGCCAGAGGGAAGTACGTCTGGAGCTTCGTCCACACCGCCGAGGACTACTATCTGGCGCCCGTTCCACACGCAATCGTGGGGACGGTTGTGGGATACGGTGACACACTCCCCGTGCCGATTGTCGTCCGGGAAGGGAGAAGGCTCGATATCAGCATCTCGACGCCAAAGGAAGTCTACGGCGTGGGAGAAGAGGTCCCCATTGACGTCATCATCACGAATAACGGCGAGTCGGAAGTCTTCATCGAGTTCAACTCCGACCGCGAGGCCGGCTACATCTTAGACGGCGTGTATCGGGAATATAACGGAAGCGGTTTCCTGGATATCTACACAAGAATCCCCCTCGGGCCTGGTGATTCGCACAAATGGGAATTCGTCCACGACCCGGCGGACTACCCGTTAGCTCCGGGAAAACACAGCATCGTCGGCGATGTGGTGGGATACGGACATAGCGAGCCCAGGGTCATCTACGTCGAGTCCGGTCTTGAGATAACGGTTGACACCGATAAAGATGAGTATGCCCTTGACCAAAACGTCCTGATTTTTGTCACGGCGACGAATAACTCGAACGAGACAATGAAGCTCGAGTTCCGGTCGGGACAGCAGGCGAGCTACAGCATTGATGAAGTGTATCACTATACTGACAATCACGCCGGTCCGCTGGCAATAACAGAGGTGATTCTCCGTTCAGGCGAGTCGAAGACCTGGGAATTCACCCATACTCCCGAAGACTATCGCCTCCTCCCCGGAAGGCATTGCATTGTCGGAATTGTCATTGGCTACGGCAAAAGCGAGCCGAAGAAGATTTATGTCGCTGACGGGCAACCGGCTCCGATCGAGGTCTCCGTTTCGACGGACGAGAACGAGTATGAACTCGGCGAACCGGTGAAGATTGACGTGACGGCGGCGAACAATTCCGAATCGCCCGTAACGCTTCATTTCCCGACACTCCACAAAGCGGATTATCGGATTGACGAAGCGTACCTCTGGTCGAGGGGCAAGTTCTTCCTGCCCATTGGCATATCAATCACCCTGCCTGCGGGTGGGGAGATGACGTGGCACTTCATCCACACGCAGCGAGATTACCGTCTCCTCCCCGGCGAGCACTCGATTGTCGGTATAGTTGTGGGCTATGGGAAAAGCGAGCCGGTCACGATTACGGTGAAAGAGAAGGAACCGTGGCAACTGACCGTTCGCGGATTACTTCTGAAAGACGCACCCCCGGATCCTGGCGGCGGCCCCTATGGCGGTTACCCCCCATACTTTCTCTATACCGGCGACCCGCAAAAGGTTTACTGCCTCTTTCCGCAGAACATTGACCTCAACCCGCATGTCAACAAGACCGTCGAGGTCACCGGTCACTATATCTACACTCTTCTCCCCGTGCCCGGGATCCCGCTTGGGGTGACCAGCATCAGAGACCTGCTGCAGGTCGAGGTTGAGACTGACAAGGCGAAGTACTACCAGCAAGAGGACATCAAGATCACGGTCATCGCGCGGAACGTGACTGACAAGACCGAGCCTGAAACGCTCACGATTTACATTGACCCCTTCTGGGACGTTGCCGCGTGGGTGGATGGAATCCGCATCCCGAATGTTGACGGAATCATGGCGCCGGATCGCCCGTACGTGCCGGTGCCCATTGAGATAGGCCCCGGCGGCACAGAAGAGTGGACGCTGGTATACAGGGGTGAGGAACGTCCGCTTCCACCCGGCAACTACAGTGTTGTCGGTGAGGTCGTCGGATATGGAAAGAGCAAGAGGCTCCCCATCGAAATCATCGAAAAGCCCGTCGAGAAGATTGTCGCCGAAGGAATCGTGGATGTTCTTGGCGACAATGTTCTTATGAGGTCCGACCTTTCGTTCCCCCGATACGTCCTGGTTGACCGGCTGACCGGGGAGAAGCTCTACATCTTGCGTAATCCGAACATGTGCCTCTCCCACTATCTTGGCCAGTACGTTGAGGTTATCGGAGTGCTCTGCCAGGAAATCAACTATCCCGACGTGACCCTCGGCACTGAAGAGGCTATCCCGGAGTTGTTCGTCCTTGGCATGCGGCAGCTTTTGGCTGTGGCAGTCTCCACGGACAAGGCCTTCTTCGAGCCAACGGACAAGATCACCGTCTATGTCACAGCCAAGAACTCCACGCCGGAGGAGATGATTCTGGAGTTCCCATCCGCGGTCCAGGCGTATTACGAGATCTCCGGCAATTCTGCGGCGGACAACCTTGTCCGAGAGGCCAACGCGGGTCCTCAAATTGTCATCCCGCCATATGGCGTCTATGTTTGGGCATTCACGCATGCGTGGGGTCCCCCCCCACCGGAACTGGGCACCTACACGGTGACAGGCGGCGTGTACGGCTACGGGCAAGCCAAACCGGTTGTCATCACCCTGAAGAATGATCCGCCTGCCATTGTGACCGCCGAGGGAGTCATCGAGAAATTCTGGTGGTACAGATGGTTCGAGCCATTCCCGCAGGTTGAGTGCATCATTCCGGAGCCGTGGCCGTGGATCTACCCATGCCGCTACGTGCTGTTTGACCCGCACGAGGGGCAAATCCTCTACTTCCTCTCGAGCCACCGAGTCCCGCTCGATTGGTATGTCGGCAGGTGCGTGCAGGTCACCGGCTACCCGGCGCCGGACGCTGTGATCCTTGAGGAGCCGAAGATTGAGGTGCTTCCGGCCGGTGAGGGCAACGGCGATTCCGGAGGACCGAATCCGCCGTTTATCCCGCCTATCATCTGGCCTCCTGTTGGGAACCATCTGGACGTGGTGTCAGTCATTCCGCTGGATGATAATCCGCCGCCCGATGAGAACGGTGACGGCATCCGCGACCCATGGGAGATCATCACCGGTTTGCGGGCGCTGGGCGCCGAGAAGGGCGAGGACTCTGACGGCGACGGTGTGCCGAACGAGGTGGAGTTCTATTGCGGAACGGATCCGTTAGACCCTGAGTCCGTAGTTGACGTGAAAACGTTGGTCAACCCGGCTGGGCTGGTGGTCCTCCGATGGGGCACTGTCCTCGGCAAGAACTACTCGGTTCACTGCGCCGACGGTGGACGATCCGGACCGCTGCAGTGGCGATTGCTTGTTCGCGGCATCGGCGGGACGGGCGGCGAGGTCGAGTGGACCGATGACGGCGGATCAGACATTCCTCCGTCGAATGCCGAGGGCATTAGGTGCAGGTTCTATCGTGTC
>JABMQX010000799.1 GCA_013203085.1 bacterium
CATTGGGGGAGCCATCAGATGCTCCTTCCCACGAGAGGGGGACAATGGGATTGTCACCGTGTTGGTCTCGGCGCACAACCCATCGAAACGCCGGAAGGATGGCTGATCATTTATCATGGGGTGCGAACCACAACCGCAGGGAGCATTTACCGCGTGGGGCTGGCGTTGCTCGACCTGGAAGACCCCCGCCGCATCCGGCGCCGCAGCAGCGAGTGGGTTTTCGGCCCGGTGGAGAATTATGAGCTCGTCGGTGACATTCCTCATGTAACATTTCCAACCGGCGCCATCCTCAATAAGGACACCAACGAGCTCCGCTTATATTACGGGGCGGCGGATGTTACCGTCGCTCTGGCAATAGCCGATATGAGTGAGCTTATGGATTACGTAATGTCTTGCCCGGAACCGGAGTGACATGAAAAACCTCGCGATTGACAATAGCCGTTCTCACAAGCTCTCTCCAATTAGCGTTGAAGAATCCTGTCCTGTGGGGGATGGCAGTCGGTTTGCTGAAACGCTCGTGAAGAACACTTTTCCCTGGCGGGCGAGGTGCCTCGCCAGAAAAAGACTGCTATCGAAGCGCTTCCTATTGTGCGCGGCCCTGGCGGCTCTCATCTTCCACTCGGAAGTACCAGCTTCGGAACCTTCCCCCGCTGAGAGCATCAAGGGTTTTTTCGACCTTCTCCTGAAGCGGCAAGCGCAAGAAGCGGCAAACTCCGGGATCTTCTCACGCCAAGAAGCAAAAACTGGATTCATCAAGGAATGGACTGAGAAGGCACGGACTCTTTCCGGTTACACGGTCGAAGGGTGGACGATAGAGCCGACAGAAGGCTGGGCGGAGGTCTCTATTCAATCCCATGAGCCAAGCGACGCCCAACCCCTGAAAATATCTCTCGTGAAGCGAGATGGGTTATGGAAGGTCGCCCCGGAAAAGGATTTCAAGTCGAATCCCAGCCCTTTGCCAACTCCCCCGAAGATAGAGAATCTCGAGGATCTGGTTGATGTTACCTCGAAGAGGAAGAATAACCGGATCGAGCTTTTCGCTGTAAACGAAGCGCCCTTCTCCCTTCTTTTCCGTCTGGAGATGAGTCTGCCTGCGTCTTTGCGGCCGGATCGCCCGCTTCCATTGCAGGGCATCCTTCCCCCGATGAAAACGCCTCTTTCAATTTGCAGCCTTCAGATTGTCGGGAGATCATCGTGGAAGTATTCGTGGTCCTATACGGTGAAGCGAGCGGATGACCGAGGAGAGATGGTTGAACCGGGCGTGCTGACGCCTCTCCCCGAAGTTTCCGACGAAGAGGACGCGAGGTTTTTCGTCGGAGGGGAGTACGCCTACGGTCTTCCCTATCCGGCGGGCAAGGGGTACTTAATCTACCAAGGCCCCGGCGGCAGCTTCTCCCATAACGAGCCGGGGTCACTCCATGCCGTGGATTTCTCCTTGGCCGTCGGCTCAGAGATTGCCGCCGCGAGAGCCGGCGTCGTGATAGGAGTCACTCAGAAAAACCCGAACAACGTGGAGGGGGAGACTGCTCCGGCATCCATGGCCAACGAGGTTTCTATTCTCCACGCTGACGGAACAATCGGTGTCTATGCTCACCTTACGACAGACGGCGCAAGGGTCTCTTTTGCGGAAAGGGTCGAGCGAGGACAGGTCATCGGTCTTTCCGGCAATAGCGGCTACTCCCGCGGCCCGCACCTCCATTTTGTCATACTCGGATATGAGGAGCGGCGGAGCGTTTCCCTTCCGTTCGGTTTCCTTTCCGCTGACGGCACTGTCATCACTCCCCGCAAAGGGCTGATTCTCCTCGCGGATAAGAATCACGTCGCGAGGATAGTCGCCAGAGAGACTACGCCCCGCCGTGTACTACGAAAAAACTACGAGGAGTTTGACACGGAGATTCGCTACTTCGCAAAAAACATTGATTTCCTCGCGGTAAGCAAAATGGAGGAGTTGTTGGGGATAGAGTTGTCGTTTTCAAGTCTCGAAAACCTCGTGTCTCATGACAAGTTGCCACGAAGAGTGGCAATAGCACCGGACGGAATGTTTCACCCGGTCCTGAGTCTCCAACTGGCGAATTTCGGAGAGAGGTCCGCCTTTACCTATCTTTTCCGGCGGGTGGAAGCGCCCGGAAGGGAACATATCCCCCTCCGTGTGGAACGAGACGCTGGAAACGATTACGCCGTGGAGATCAGGTACTTCAGCGACAGAATCGAGTTTTACGCCGAAAACAAGACCTCCCAGGTCATGGTCGGTTCGCTCGACTTTCGCTCCATGAGCAATCTGACGCCCAAGGAGAAGCTGCCGGCGGAAATTCACCTGCCAGCGGACGGCTCGACGCACTATCTGGCAACCCTTCTGATTGTCCGTTCGACAAAAGGATACTCTTTCGTGTACGACATCGGGCCGCCGAGACAGAAATGAGGTGCGGAATTTCTCCTTGAAGGAAGCTCCAATGGCCGATACCATGCTGAAAAACAGCCTGTCCTATTCCACTCGCGGATGTTCCCCCGGTGAAGAGGGGCGAGTGAGCTGGCGAAAGGGGAGCCAAATCAGATGACGAAGTGGTGTGTTTTGTTTTTTCTGCTGTTCCTGTGCGGTTGTGGAAACGACGATTTTACGCCTTACGAGCAGCTCGGCCATCCAAACGCCCAGATTGTCGTCCACGCCCGCAGCACCGATTGGGACATCTTTCTGGATGGGCAACATCTGGGGCGGATAAGTTGGACCCAGCCCTATGAGGTTTCCGCAGGAGCACACCTCCTCGCCGTGCAAAGGGCTGGCGGCATAGCGA
>JABMQX010000800.1 GCA_013203085.1 bacterium
CCTCGACCTGGCCACCAGGACCCAGCTCGACAAGCAGAAAGGCCAAACAACCCTCTTCGATTTCCTCGGAGAGGCAGATAGCTCCTCATTTGATTACTACCAGCCCCCCGATGTCGAAGAGTATCCATTCACACAGCTCCTTGCGTTCGAAAAAGACCTCCTCGGTTTCTACTTGACCGGACATCCTCTGGACAAATACGCGGAAAAGATAAAGGAGCTGGGGTGCTGTTACATCGAAGCGCTTTCTCGCATGTCTTCCAACTCGCACGTACGCCTGGCGGGCATCATCGTCTCCATCCGCAACACCGTCAAGCGCGCCACACAGGAGAGAATGTCCATCCTGACCGTTGAGGACACCGAGCGGACTATTGAAGTCCTCGTTTTCCCCGAGGCCTACAGAAAGTGCTCCTCCTCTTTGGTGGAGGAGGAACCGGTTGTCATCGTCGGCAGGCTTAACAAGAAAGATCTCAACCCCAAAATCGTAGCCGACAACATCGTTCCCCTCGAGCAGGCGGACGCCGCAACGCTCGAGAAACCATCACGCCCACGCGCCCGGACACAAAACGTACCCACGCCGCGAGAATCCGCCACCGATTCTCCCTTCGCCCCGGAGCGGCCTGACGACCGTTCTGCCGATCGAATCGGAATCCGCGTGGACGCTGATGCCGACGAGCAGAACCTTCTCCAACTGAAGGAGGTGCTCTCGGCTTTTCCGGGGTCGGCGTCCGTCAGACTGCTTTTCTGCCGCGACAATGGGCGGGAGGTCTTGGCTGAGATTCAATGTTCCTTTCGCGTCTCGCTGGAGGAAGGTTTGATGGCAAAACTGCGAGCCCTCCCCTACGTCAGCGGGCTCACGAATCAGCCTAAATCATCGCCGTGAGGTTTTTGGAAATTTTTTCTTGACCGCCTCACACGCCGTTGTTAGTATGGATTTTACTCTTATGCGGGAACTTACGTCCATGACGGACCCCAAGATCGAGAAGGAAATAGCGCTTCTGAAGAAATGCATGGCAATGCTCCGCGATTTCCATGACATTTTCGACGAGGCGATCCTGACCGAAACCGCTGTCCCGCAGGATGAAGGCAGATTGCAACAGCTTCGTGAGAATCTGCCCGGAGAGTGGGATTCGCTTTTTCGGCAACTCGGTGTGCGCAGTGACGATTCCGTTTACGCCATGGTCAAGACAGCGAGTTCTCTCCCCGCGGTCATCGTTATGACTGTCTTCCAGAGGCGTAAACTGTACGATCTTTGGCATAAGGCTTACATGAAGCTTCATTTCCTGCTGGGCAAACTCCAGCACAGGAAAGAAAGGCTTGAAGACCTTCGCCCCGGAAGGCTCAAGGCCAAGAAGTTCCTCAAGAGCCCAGTCATGGTGATCATCATTGCCATGGTCGTGTTGTTGCTCTATATCGTTCTGAAGTAAACTTCGGCGGATGAATGGGAAAGGTTTTGCACCGTTCTTCTACGGGGAAAGAAGAGCTGATATTGCACCGCGAATACGTTACCACTGGTTTTTCTTTCCGCTATCCAAATGGCAAAGGAGGGATAAAATGTCGAAGTGCACCACCAAAAGGGACTTAGTAGTTAAGATTGCCAAGGAGACGGGATTGACGCAGCTTGAGGTCAAAGAAGTGGTCCAGAGAGCTCTCGATTCCATCATAGACAGTCTCGCCGCAGGAAATACCATCGAACTGCGTAACTTCGGCATTTTCAAGCCGGTCAAAAGAAAAGCCAGGGTCGGCAGAAACCCCAACAACCCCACCGTCCAGGTGCGAATCCCGGCGAAATGGATTGCCGATTTCAAAGCTGGTAAAATCATGAAGGAGAGGGTCGCAAGAATTGCATCGTGAGGGCGATTCCCTTTCCCTCTCCGTCGTACTTGTGTGATTGTTCCACGGCCTTCATGCTCCACTTCCTCCGCTGGAAGTTGCGCCGGTCGTGAAGAACTTTGCCCGTCAAACGCGACGCCAATCGCAAACGTCGTTGGGGGGGGCTCGAACTCGCAACGAGGTCGAAATCGCTATCGTAGAGAAACTGTGAGGGCCATTGCTGCGAACGGTTGCCGATTACAGGTACGCCCTGTCTGGCTGGCCATTCCGCTTATCCAAGCCAGCCGGGCAGGTTCGCTGCTTTTAGAGCGTTCCCGATATTGGAGAAATAATAGTCCCCGGGCATCGAGCCTTGCGGAAATTCAACATCTCACACGAACCGAATGTTTTTCGGAGTAACCGACGTATGAAAAGAACTCACACTTGCCAAGAGCTCAACAGGAATCACGTCGGCCAGGAGGTTCGCCTGTCCGGCTGGGTTCACCGGGTAAGAGATCATGGAGGGGTCTTTTTCATTGACCTCAGGGACAGATACGGCCTCACACAGCTTGTACTGAACCCCGAAATCAGCCCGGAAGCCCATGTTGTGGGGGCGCGACTGCGACCCGAATTCGTCATTTCCGCCTGGGGAACCGTCACAGAAAGACCCGAAGGCACCGTCAACCCCAAGCTCCCGACCGGCGAAATCGAGATTAAGGTCAGCAAACTCGAAATCCTCAGCGAGTCGAAAACCCCGCCCTTTCCCATCGCGGACGAAGTGCATGTGAACGAAGAAATCCGCTTGAAGTACCGCTACCTCGACCTCCGAAGGCCCCGCATGCTCAGAAACCTCACACTCCGCCATAAAGTCGTCCTGGCTGTCAGAAACTACCTATCCCAGCGGGGATTCCTCGAGATCGAAACGCCTATCCTTACCAAAAGCACCCCCGAAGGAGCCAGGGACTATCTCGTCCCCAGCCGGATCGAGCCGGGCTCCTTCTACGCCCTCCCGCAATCTCCTCAGCTCCTCAAACAACTCCTCATGATCGCGGGAACAGACAAGTATTTTCAGATTTCCCGCTGTTTCCGAGACGAGGATCTCAGAGCCGACAGGCAGCCCGAGTTCACCCAGATTGATATGGAAATGAGCTTCGTCGAGCAGGACGACGTCTTCCACGTCGTAGAAGGGATGATGCACGCATCCTTCAAAGCCGGACTCGACCTCGAAATCGAAACGCCCTTTCCGAGAATGTCTTATCCCGATGCTCTTGACAGGTACGGCACCGACAAACCAGACATCCGCTATGAGCTCCTCATTCACGACGCAACCGAGCTCGC
>JABMQX010000801.1 GCA_013203085.1 bacterium
CTTTCATTGTTCAACATGGAAAAGGATCCGTACGAAACCACTAATGTACTGGACGAGTACCCGGAAGTTGTCGAGAGCCTCAAACAGCACGCCGAACGGCACCGGCAAAAATTCTATATGAAAAAGGACAAGTGATTGAATAGGCAGGGCAGTCCATTTAGGTCAGATTTTCGATGTGGTTGAGAGGTTAAGCTGAGATTGATAATCAGCCTGTTGTTTCACCAATCTGAAGGAGGTCATCATGAAACGGTATGGACATCTGATTCTGGTTCTGTGTGTGGTTCTGATAAGCTGTAGCGTAATCCTGGGCTATTCAGCCGAGCAAGACAAGACCAGCAGGGAGTTTCGCGAGCAATTCATCAAGGACTTCAATCGCACCGGGATGGACACGGCGATCGGCGATGCCATGATGCTGCGAATCCTGGTCGAAAGCGCGAGGTGTAAGCGCGGCGTTGAGGTGGGATCGTACAACGGCTTTGGCGCCATCAACATGGGAATCGGTTTCGAGAGAACAGGCGGGCACCTATATACGCTGGAGATAAACTCGAGGAGGGTGAAAGAGTGCCGAGAGAATTTGCGGAAGGTTGGCTTGGAGAAAACGGTTACTTGCGTAGAAGGAGATGCGCTCAAAACCTTGAAAACCCTTAAAGGCGAGTTTGATTTCGTTTTCATCGATGCGGTTAAGCAAGACTACTTCAAATACCTCAAACTGATCGAGCCGAAACTCAAACCGGGGGCGGTGATCGTCGCCGACAACGTCATCAGTTACGCCGGGGCCATGAAGGATTTTCTGGACTATATCCAAAAGAGCCCCAACTACGACACGGTGATTATCCGAGCTTCCATGGAGAAGAGGGATGGCCTGTCGATCAGCTACAAGCTCAAGTGATTCTCTCTGAGTGAGTTGTGAAATGGCTTGGTCGCAACCGGTCCGTCGTACGAGTGTCCTGCCAGAGTGTGTGCCTCGCCGTTGGGGGGCGCTCCATCGAGCAACTATGGCCGACAGCGACAGCCTTTCCCGATTGTCGAGCCAAAAGGGGGCAAAGAAGCAATGACAAGGCGCCTATTTCTCATTGTCATCCTTCTGTTTGCGATTGGGAGGGGAATAGCGGGCGGTTCGGCGGAGAGTTCTTTCAACACATCATTGCCTCCGAACACGAGCGACCGCATCTCCCTACCAGCGAACGAAGAGACCGTGCCCGCCGTCATCCCGCCGGAACGCCTCAGGGGTCTAACAAGGGACGATTGGCCGCAGGAACGGGCCGCTATCGAACGGCGTTGGCTCGATTTCCTCGGTCGCTTCCCGGAAAGGAAACCGCCCCTTAATGCAAAAGTCATCGGCATCGAGAAGGAAGACGAGTTTATCCGCCGGAGAATCACTTACGAGGTGGAACCGGGCATACCAATCGAGGCCTATCTCCTGGTCCCGAAAGGAAAAGACCGCCCCTTCCCCGCAATGGTGGTTTTCCATTCCACGGTTGATTACACAATTCGCCAACCCGGGGGGCTTGAGGGCCCCGAAGCCAAACATATCGGGGTGCACCTCGCGAAGAGGGGCTACGTTGCCCTTTGCCCCCGAAACTTCATCTGGGATTACGCGGGCTTGAAATGGATGGATGCTGTCCGAAAAGTAAAACGAGACCATCCTGACTGGAGAGGGATGGCCAAGATGGTCTGGGATGGCATGCGGGCGGTAGATTACCTTTGTTCCCTTGATTATGTTGACAAAAACCGAATTGGTTGCATCGGACATTCCCTTGGAGGGAAAGAATCTCTTTTCCTGCCTGCGTTCGATCAGCGGATCAAAGTCGCAGTCAGCAGCGAAGGGGGAATCGGACAGAAATTCTCCAACTGGGACGCGGAGTGGTACCTGGGGCCGGACATCCGCAAGTCGGATTTCCCTCTCCGGAACCACCAGGTCCTCGCCCTGATTGCTCCTCGTCCCTTCCTTCTTCTCGGCGGCAACTCCGCCGATGGCGACAGAAGTTGGGATTACATTCTCAGCGTGAAGCCAATTTACCACTTCCTGGGAGCGGGCGACGGCATCGCGTTTTTCAACCACAGGCAGGGTCACGCCTACCCGCCCGAAGCTCAACAGCGAGCGTACGAGTGGATAGATCGCTGGCTGAAATGATCAGGCAAGTGAAGGGCGCGGGGGCGCAGTGCCGGCGCGCTCACCGGTTTTTCTGCGGCTGTCGGTCAGGGAGATAGCACACTGAGCAGGCTGCGATTCCCTTATGCATATTC
This sequence comes from bacterium, assembly GCA_013203085.1. Taxonomy (GTDB): domain Bacteria; phylum Auribacterota; class JABMQX01; order JABMQX01; family JABMQX01; genus JABMQX01. The sequence continues at coordinate 2,248 of JABMQX010000801.1, forward strand.
TCGCCCACTGCGGTACACTTGAATTCCGGGAGCGCGGCGCATCGAGAATGTCTGGCCCAGTCGGAGGACGAGGCGCTGGAAACAGAGGAGACCCATAAACAAGGGGGAAAGAAAAATGAAAGGACTGTTGCTCGCACTGATCCTGTCATGCTTGCTTCTTGTGGGCTGC
>JABMQX010000802.1 GCA_013203085.1 bacterium
AACCAGAGATCGTAATGAAGCTTGTCAGGAACAGGCTCGTTCGGCCTGAACCCGATGGAGTGCCGAGGCTTGTAGCAAAGCCCTCGCGACATGTAGAGTTTCCCTATCTCTCCGGCATGCAACCGGGCGACGGCGCTCCGCCATCCACCCGAAGAGCGACTCTGCGTCCCCACCTGTACGATTCGTTTGTACTTGCGGGCAGCCTCGACCATCTTTCGGCCTTCCCACACAGACCACGACGCAGGCTTTTCTACATAGACGTCCTTCTTTGCCTGGCATCCCCACACTGTCGCCAGCGCGTGCCAGTGATTGGTCGTGGCGATGCTGATGGCGTCGAGCTCCTTATCCGCAAGGAGGTCGCGAATGTCGGGGAAGAGTTTTGGTTTCGTGCCGTACTTTTTCCTGACGGTCTCAGCGGGCGATGCGAAAACCCGCTCATCCGGATCGCACAACGCGATCACTCGAACACCGTCTATCCCGCACAATGAGCCCACGTGACCCCGCCCCTGACCGTGAACGCCGACAACCGCCACGTTTATCTGATCGTTCGCAGCGTACGCTAACTGCTTTGTGCGGACGGCAGCGACTCCCATCGCAATACCCGCGGCGCCGTGGGCGCCTCGTCTTAGAAACTCTCTGCGATTCATACTCATCACCCTCCTTTTTCATTGGTGCAAACAAAAGACCGAGTATCTCAACTGTTTCGTCAGTTTACTTCCGACGGACAGGAGTTTTCAAGGAGTGATTGCCATCGGGCGTAATGTCCCGGTTATCGGTGCGATACCGCGGGAGCTCGTTGCAGGAGCAGGGTGCAAGCATTGAGGTCATGGTTCTTCGGCGCCGGGTCGGCGGCAGATTTGTAACGGCTTTGGTACTGCGATTCGCGAGTAGCGTTGTGTACGCTCCTCTGTGGAAGAATCCCCTTCGACGCGATAACAAGATACACATGATGAACCCGAAGGGAGGGCAAAGTCCTGCTTTCGGGATAGAAAGGATTTAGAGAATCCCGTCCATCCTGTCGTCGTGTCGCAACAAATACGCCTCCGCACAGCTTGAACCGCAAAGCTCGCCGAGGCGTTCGTGAAGGTTTGCGTCTGTCCGGACGGAGAGGCTGTGGTGTGGTGGTCGTCCTTCACTCCGACGGAAGATGCGCTCGTCGAAAGCTTCCCATGCGACAACCGATCGGGGAACCCGACGATGGGCAAATCTGTTTCCAAAGAGAGAGTGTTCAGTGGTTCCCCATGAGGAATGAACCCCAGCGGCGGAGGAATCCCCGTTGACATGGCCGCACGCTGTTGGGATACTGGGGTCCACGCAGCGCCCCGAATGCGGAGTGGAAAATGGATGCGACGAAGATAGAGATACAGATCGAAGGCATGCACTGTGCCGCATGCGCCAGAACGATAGAAAAGGTCGTCGGCAAGATGCCCGGGGTACGAAATGCCACGGTCAATTTCGCTGCCGAGACGTGCGCCGTGGAGTTTGATTCGGCGGTCGTCAACAAAGAGGCAATTCTGGAAGCTATCAGAGATATTGGCTACACCCCGCTGGAGGGGGATGTCGAAAAAAAAAAGAGCTGACCGCCCGGAGAGAACTCTGCTGGCTCGTCTATAGCGCTGCCGTTGCCATACCGATTCTCGCCATAACTTACGCCTCACTCGCCGACCCCATCAGCAAATACACCCGCATTTTCCTCGCGAGCATTCTTCAATTCACTGCGGGGATGAGGTTCTACTCCGGCGCTTATCGCTCCCTCAAGAATCGCTCGGCGAATATGGACGTCTTGGTTTCCATCGGCATTTCGGCGGCATATTTCTACAGCATGACTGCAACGTTCTTGCCCTCCGTCTTCACCAGCGGCAAGCTCTTTTTTGAGACGCCCGCTCTCTTGATAACTTTCATCCGGTGCGGCAAGTGGCTCGAGGCGAGGGCGAGACATTCCGCCAACAAGGCTCTTGAAGCCCTCCTGACGCTCCAGGCTCCTTCGGCGACGGTGCTGACTGACGGAGAGGAGAAAAACGTTCCCGTCTCGGAGGTGGAAGTGGGCGATATTGTTCTCGTTCGGCCGGGGGAGAAGGTGCCGGTTGATGGCGTAGTCCTGGAAGGGACTTCACAGGTTGACGAATCGCTTGTCACAGGCGAGTCCCTACCGGCAGAGAAAGGAATCGGAGATGAGGTCATCGGCGCGACGATAAACACCTTCGGAACGCTTCGCGTTAGGGCAACAAAAGTAGGAAAAGAAACATTTCTCGCCCAGATGGTCAAAATGGTCAAGGATGCCCAGGCGGATAAACCCCCGATTCAGAGGTTCGCAGACCGGGTATCGAACTACTTTGTGCCGGCAGTTCTGCTCGTCGCCGTGGCGACTTTTGTGGTGTGGCTTCTGACCGCTTCTTCGGCTCCCCTGGTGAACGCGCTTTCGGCAGCCGTAGCCGTCTCTGTGATCGCGTGCCCTTGTGCTCTTGGCCTCGCCACACCCACAGCCATTGCCGTGGGGTCCGCAATCGGCTTGAGCAGAGGGATTCTGTTCAAGAGAGCGACTTCCCTTGAGATTATCTCCCTTGTTGACACAGTTCTTATGGACAAAACCGGTACAATCACGACCGGAAAGCTCTCCGTGTCGGAAGTTACGCCCGAACCACCATATTCAGAGGATGAAGTGTTGAGCCTGGCGG
>JABMQX010000803.1 GCA_013203085.1 bacterium
CGCACATTTCGTGCACCGTGAGGAAAACAGCAGAAGGAGAGGCTCAAGCCACATCATGGTTGCAGCAAAACCTCGGCCCCTCCAGTGGATTCTATCATTCCTTTTCATCGGCATGGCATCGGTCAGGCTTTGCAGTGCCGACATTGTGATCAGTGAGTTCATGGCGGCCAACAACTTGTCACTACTGGACGGCGATGACATCTCTTCTGATTGGATCGAGATCCACAATACCTCCCCGAGCGAGGTTGATCTGACCGGCTGGTATTTGAGCGATGACGCGAACGATCTGCGGAAATGGCCGTTTCCCGCCGTAACCATCCCCGGCAATGGTTTCCTGGTCGTCTTCGCCTCGGGGCAGGAGGTGGACGATTACGTTGATCCCCTCGGGTATCTCCACACCAATTTCAAACTTAGCCGAAACGACGAGGATCAACACGAAAACGTCGTGCTTGTCCAGCCTGATGGGGAAGGCGGTGTGTCCATCGCTCACGCTTACATGGACTATCCTATCCAGTCGGAAGACGTTTCCTATGGCCTGGCGCAGGAGATGGAGTTCATCACTCTGGTCGCCGAGGGGGCCGACGCCAGAGCCTTGATACCCACCGCTCCCGTAGCGAACTGGACGGATACCGATCTCAACGATGCCGACTGGCCCCTGACCGGCTCCACCGGCGTGGGGTACGAACGCAATTCCGGCTACGAGAGTGTGATCCATCTCGACGTCGGCGCCATGTATGGACAGAACACGTCCGTCTACATCCGCATCGAGTTCGAGGTTTCCGATCCATCGGTCTTCGACCTGCTGACGCTCCGCATGAAATATGACGACGGCTTTATCGCCTATCTCAACGGCGACCTGGTCGAGGGCGGCAACGACCCCGAGTCGCCCCAGTGGGATTCCGGGGCGACGGGCGGACACGAAGCCAGCATAGCCGTCTACGAGGACTTCGACATTACCGACTCAATTACCTCCCTCCAGGCAGGGAAAAATGTGCTGGCGATCCATGGACTGAACGTGTCGTTGACCAGCTCCGACATGCTGATCCTGCCGGAACTAATCGCCGTGGACATTAGTGATGTCCAGGAGGAGTCGGCGATGTTTCTTACTGAGCCGACGCCGGGCGCCCCGAACATGACCGGCGTCCTCGGTTACGTGGCTGAGACGAAGTTCAGTGTTCAGTGTGGATTCTTCACAGATCCGTTCGAAGTAATCCTCACCACCGCCACCGAGGACGCGGACATCCACTACACGCTCGACGGGAGTGAACCGACCCCCGAGACCGGTATTCTGTACATCGGCCAAATTACGATTTCCGGGACCACCCTCCTCCGGGCCGCGGCATTCAAACCGGCTTATCAACCCAGCAGGGTCGGCACGCAAACTTACCTCTTCGTGGACGACGTCATCCGGCAGGATTATCAGGCCACGCTCGACGCAGGATTGCCGTCCAGTTGGGGCGGAACCTCCCCCGATTACGGAGTGGATCCCGACGTTATCGGCACCTTCGACGAAGGCGGGTATCCCAATGGTGACGACAGGTTCGGAGGCGTGTATGCCTCCATGATTCGCGACGCCCTGACGGCGATCCCTACGCTGTCGATCACCATGAACATCGAGGACATGTTCGGCCCCAGCGGCATTTATACCAACTCGACCCAGGACGGCGTCGAGTGGGAACGTGGGGCTTCTGTGGAGTTAATCTACCCCGATGGCGCGGAGGGCTTCCAGGTCAACTGCGGCATTCGCATTCAGGGTGGTTACTTTCGGCAGCACTCCGCCACCAGGAAGCACTCCTTCAGGTTGTTGTTCAAGGACGACTACGGCCCAACGAAGCTGACGTTCCCGCTGTTCGGAGAGGACGCCGTCGAACGGTTCGACACCATCACGCTTCGGGCCGGCGCCAACGACGGCTACTCCTGGGACGCCGCGTATCTGACCGAGCAGTACACCCGCGACGAGTTCGGGCGAAGCCTCCAACTCGGGACAGGGCAAGCGGGTTCGCACGGCATGTTTGTGCAGCTTTACGTCAACGGCGTGTACTGGGGGCTGTACAACCCTGTCGAGCGGCCGGATCATTCCTTTTCGGCCAGTTACTACGGGGGCGATAAGGAGGGCTGGGACGCCATTCACGACGGCTCCGCCACTAATGGCGACAAGACCGCCTGGAACCAGATGATCGCCAAATGCCGAGCGGGACTGAGCACCAACGAAGCCTACCAGGAGCTTCAGGGCAACAATCCGGACGGCACGCCGAATCCGGCGTACCCCAATCTCCTGGATGTCACAAACTACATTGACTACTTGATCGTCAACCTCTGGGGAGGGAACTGGGACTGGCCCTGGAAGAACTGGTGGGCGGGCCGGAAGCGCTCAGCCGATAGTACCGGCTTCAAGTTTTACTGCTGGGACTACGAGAACACCATCGGGAACAACCGCAGCCGCTCCCCCCTCGATAAGAACGCCCTCAACAACAACTTCTCCTCCGCTGGAGAACCGCATCAGTACCTGAGAGAGAATGCCGAGTACAGGCTTCTCTTTGCGGACCGCGTGCATCGGCTCTTTTTCAACGGGGGCATCCTCACGCCAGAGTCATTGATTCCCCGTTACGCAACCCTGGCCTCCAAGATTGAGACCGCCATGGTCGCTGAATCGGCGAGGTGGGGTGATCAACATTACTCCACACCCCTCACCCAGCAGCAATGGTACGACGAGCGGAACGGGATTCTGAACACGTACCTCCCCAGACGTTCCGGCATTGTCCTGGAG
>JABMQX010000804.1 GCA_013203085.1 bacterium
CTTGAAATAGCGGAGAGTTTCCGTTTTCCGTTTTTGGCTTCCGACGTTCTTTTTGAGGTGCTCGAATGCACGAGAACAGAACAGTTACACGCAACGCGACCATCTTTAGCTCGGCGACCCTTCTGAGCAGGCTTCTTGGCCTTGTGCGAACGGCTCTTATTGCAGGGACATTCGGCACAAGCCTTGCCGCATCCGCATTCTTCTTCGCCTATTCCATTCCCAATATGCTCAGAAGGCTTTCGGGGGAGGGAGCCTTGGGCGGCGCTTTCATTCCCGTTTTCACCGAAGAGATGGAGAAACGGGGAAAGCTCGCCGCCCTTCGCGTGTCAAACAGCGTCGGCCTGGCTGTTTCAACGGTTCTCATAGCGCTGATGCTTCTTATTACGCTTATCCTGCAGAGCATAGGCTTGTTATTTCCCACATCGGAAAAAACTGCTTTGGTCGTCAAGCTGACCCAGCTCATGCTTCCTTACCTTTTCTTCATATCTCTGGCCGGTTTCGGGATGGCCATCCTCAATTCCCTGAACCATTTTCTCGTTCCAGCCATCTCCCCAGCGATACACAACGTCATCCTCATCGCCACTTTGCTCTTCCTCTGCCCTCTCATGGGCGCCACGAAGGAGGAGATGATTTATGGGCTGGCGATTGGTGTGCTTGTCGGGGGCGCAATACAGCTCGGCATCCTTTATTTCCCCCTCAAGAGAAAAGGTTACTCCCTCTCCGCCGGGGTTGACTTTCACGCCGAGGGACTTAAGAAAATCCTTCGCCTTTTCCTCCCCGGGATGTTCGCTTTGGCTGTGACGCAAGTTAATGCCATCATGGACAAGCTCCTCGCTTTCTTCGTCAAAGGCCATGCCGAAAGCGCCCCCTCCGAGCTTTTCTACGGTAACTTGATCGTGGAGCTTCCCCTGGCTGTTTTTGGCGTTTCGCTGGGCGTGGCAGTTTTTCCCTCTCTATCGCGGCTGAGAGCTTCCGGGGAAATGGGACAGTTCAGGACAACCTTTTCATACGCTCTTCGGCAAACAATGGCAATCGCCCTGCCCGCTTCGGCCGGGCTGATCCTTTTGCGAGAACCGATCATCCGGCTCATTTATCAGAGGCGCGCCTTTGGCCACGCTGCCACGGAAGCTGTGGCGCCGGTTATGGTGGGTTATGCTCTGGGGCTGTTCGCATACACGGCTCTCAAGATCATCGTTCCGGCATTTCTCTCTCTTCAGGACGCTCGCACTCCGATGAAGGTTGGCTTTCGCATCACCGTTCTGAACTTTGCAATGAATTGCTTCGCGGTTTTTGTCATGAAGCGTGTTTGGGGGCTGGCGCTCGCCACATCGTTGTCGGCGGCTATCCAGATGGGCGTGTTGCTCTATCTTCTGAGAGGGAAGATCGGAGCCTTCGGGGGAAGGCAGATAGCACTTTCCATCGTGCGAATTGTCCTGGCCACCGTCGCAATGGGGGCAGTAACGCTCCTCGCTCTGGCAGCCGCCCGGGTCATGACCCCCGGCAGCGGAGTGTACGCTCGAATCATTCAAGTTCTATTCCCCGTGAGTTGCGGGTTGATTTCCTATATCATCTTCTGCCATCTTTTCAAGGTGAAGGAAGTGCGAGAGGTTATCGTGGCACTGCGAAAAAGAGATATGCGATAAGCTCTTACGTGCGCTCGCGATTTGCCTCGGATGAAGATTCTATTCAACACATGGAGGAGCTATGGCTCGTAAGAAGGTAAAGCGGACTACTGGGGCTGAAGCGATTCTTTCCGAGCAGCTTGCCAGGCTGAAGGAACTTGAAGCAAAAATCGGCTATCGGTATCGCGACATTTCTCTCCTGAGAAACGCCCTCGTGCATAGCTCCTATGTCAACGAGTCCGGCGGAGAGGGGCTCGATGATAATGAACGATTAGAGTTTGTGGGCGACGCGGTACTGGAGTTCATCGTGAGCGAGCATCTCTACCGCTCGAATCCGGAGGAGTCGGAAGGGTCTCTCACAGTCATGAGGTCCTCCGTAGTCGCTCGAAAACATTGCGCCGCCATGGCCAAAGAGCTTGAACTGGGCGATTATCTCCTTGTCGGTAAAGGGGAAAGAAAAGCCGCAGGCGGGGTAAAGAAATCCATCCTTGCCAACGCCTTCGAGGCCCTCGTCGCCAGCCTCTATTTTGACGGAGGGATCAAGCAAGCCAAACGATTCATCCTGAAAATGTTGGAACGGTGCGCGGCTGGACGGGTGGACGAAGATGAAAACTTCAAAGCTCAACTTCAGGCGATGACACAGAAATCATCCGGGCAGCTCCCATCCTACCGTCTCACATCTTCCAGGGGGCCGGCACACGAGAGAACTTTCGACGTGGAGGTTTCCATCAACGGCGTACCTTACGGCAAAGGGAAAGGCGCCACCAAAAAGGAAGCCGAGCAGGAAGCCGCCAAAAAAGCTCTCCGAAAGATCGCCAAAGAGCAAGCGGAGTAGGGGAGAGCAGCCGTTTCTTGATTGACCCCTCCACAGATTGATAGAGACGAACTCTTTCTCTTCCCCTGTCAGCCCGAGAGAACCCCGCAGAGTTGGACGATTCGCTCATCTATCGCCTTTTTCTTTTCCCATGTCTCCCGCAACGGTGTTCGCACAACTTTGCGGCTCGCCTCGCCCACCATCACATTCGTCTCGCCATCGAGGAGTGCCTCCACAGCGACACTCCCCAGAAGCGATGCCAGGATCCTGTCCTGAGCGGTAGGCGCCCCGCCTCTCTGAGTATGACCGAGAACGCACACTCGGTAGTCAATTCCCATTTTCTCGGCGATCTTTCTGCCGATCTCAGCGGCGCCGCCAAGCTCATCCCCTTCGGAGACAATGATAATGCGACTGCCTTTTTGTTTTCGAGCCCAACTCCTCACTTCTTCGCAAAGGGCATCGAGATCGCTCTTCGTCTCCGGAATCAAGATGTGCTCAGCCCCGCCCGAAACACCCACAGCCAAGCCAATGAAACCCGCTTGCCTCCCCATAACCTCGACCAGGAAGATGCGGTCATGAGATTGTGCCGTGTCTCTTATCCTGTCCACCGACTGAAGGGCGGTGTTCACCGCGGTGTCGAAGCCAATAGTGAAGTCCGTTCCATATAAGTCGTTGTCTATCGTAGCTGGAACGCCTACCGCGGGAATGCCGAATTCTTCAAAGAATTCCAGTGCCCCTCGGAATGTCCCGTCCCCTCCTATTGCTGCAAGGGCGTCAATCGAGTGACTTTTGAGACTCTGGTAAGCCTTCTCTCGCCCCTCCTTGGTGAAGAATTCCTCCGAACGAGCCGTCTTCAGAATCGTCCCTCCTCTTTGGATGATGTTGGACACAGACCGCGGCCCCATTTTTTGGAATTCGCCCTCGATCATTCCGCGGTACCCTCTCCTGATCCCGAACACCTCTTTACGGTGGTGAAAAGCTGTACGGACCACAGCCCGAATCGCGGCGTTCATACCGGGGGCATCTCCTCCACTGGTAAAGACTCCGATCTTTTCGATTTCTTTCTTCATCATGCCAGAACCTCCTGCATACGAAGGACGCTTTCATTCCGAAGTGTTTCATCCGGGCGTTCATTTACCAAGGCGCCTCCATTGGGCCCTTACCCGCCGGACGGAACACGCCTCAGCGACCAGTTCATATCACCGGGCCGCTGTTACAACATTATGCCCGGCTCAGCTCGTCTGTCAAGCATCACCAGTGATTAGTCCCACCGGTTGCATTCGCTCCCCAATAAAAACCGGGTGCCTGCCGTCAAGCAGTGTGCTACTATCTATATGTGACGGCACGTGGCTTTTGGCAGAAGATATATGTAACGCATCAGGGAACATCATGCGGTACTTCCTGACACGACTTCTCACTATAATTCTTGCTCCCTCCACGGCTACAAGGCGACAGCGCCGGGCCCTCGGAACC
>JABMQX010000805.1 GCA_013203085.1 bacterium
GCGGAGGAGGAACTGCAAAACTTGATCACGAGCGCCCGGTGCCTCCTCTGGCACGCGGTCGTCGAAGACAGGGATGGGCGTTTGTTCTGGAATCTTAAGATGTCAAACGAGGACGCCGCACAACGGTTCCTGCCTGTCGAGATTCTTCCGGGCGAATCGTACGATGAGGCCTGGCATCGCAGCAAGCTGCCGCAGGACCGGAAACGCATGGATGAAACCGGTCCCGCCGCCTTGAGGTCAGGGAAATCGGGATACAGCCAGGAGCTCCGTTGCCGACAGGCGGACGGTGCGGTGCGGTGGCTCATTGAAGAGGTGCGAATTGAGCCCCTTGGACCGGGCCGCTGGAGCTTGGTCGGGGTCTGCACGGACATCACAGAGCTGAAGCGAGCCGAGGAGAGGCTGCGGGAAGGGGAGGAAGCCGAACGGAGTTTCGGAAAGCGACTCGCGGCGCTGCAGCAAGTGACCAATGAGCTTTCCCAGGCGCACTCATTCGACGATTTGTGTCGCAGCGCCGTGGAGTTTTGCCGAAGCCGCTTGGGGTTCGACCGCCTATCGGTCTGGCTTGTTACTGAAGATCCTACTATCTTCGCTGGGACCTTCGGTGTGGACGAAGATGGGCAGTTGCGCGACGAGCGAAGTTGTCGTATGACCATCGCCACCGACCCTACCATGGCGCGCATTGCCGCGGCGCGCATTGTCGCCGGCGAAATCCCCTGCTTTTACACAGCAGAGAGTCCTCTCTACGACGATAATGAGAAAGTCATCGGTAGGGGGGCACTGGCCAGCGCGGCGCTTTGGGACGGGGAAAGGGTCATCGGCTACATGAACACCGACAATCTTCTCCTGCACCAGCCGATAACCGAACGCCAGCGCGAGCTGTTGGTCTTGTACGCGTCGGCCATGGGACACTTGTGTACGCGAAAACGGGCGGAGGAGGCGCTGATCCAAGAAAGATACCTGATGGACAGCCTGATGGACAATGTTCCCGACAGCATTTACTTCAAGGATGCCGTTAGTCGGTTTACCCGAATCAACAGGGCCCAGGCGGACCGATTCGGCCTGAGCGATCCTTCGGAAGCGGTGGGGAAGACCGATTTTAACTTTTTCACGGAGGAGCATGCTCGACCGGCATTCGAGGACGAACAGGAAATCATGAAGTCGGGGCGACCGTTGGTGGCAAAAGAGGAAAGGGAAACGTGGCCTGACGGACGGGTGACGTGGGTCTCGACAACCAAGATCCCCCTTGGCGACGAGAAAGGAAAGATCATTGGTACTTTCGGCGTCTCCAGGGACGTCACCGACCGCAGGAAGGCGGAGGAGGAACTGAAGAGAACCGCCGAGGAACTGGCGCGCTCCAATGCCGAGCTGGAGCAGTTCGCATACGTTGCCTCGCACGACCTCCAGGAGCCGCTGCGCATGGTGACGAGCTATACACAGCTTCTGGCAAAGCGATATAAAGGGAAGCTCGATCGGGATGCCGAGGATTTCATCTCGTTTGCTGTGGACGGGGCAGCCAGAATGCAGGTTCTTATCAATGACCTGCTCGAGTATTCGCGCGTGGGAAACCGTGCCAAGCCCTTCAAGGAGGCTGACTGTGAGGCAGTATTCGACCGAGCTCTCGCCAACTTGCAGGTGGCGATTGAGAAGAGTGGCGCCGTTGTGACGCACGACCCCCTACCCCCCGTGATGGGGGAGGAGCTGCGGCTCACTCAATTACTTCAGAATCTGATTGGCAACGCCATCAAATTCCGAGGCGAGGAGCCGCCGCGTGTCCACGTCTCCGCCCGGCAAAAGGGAAATCAGTGGGAGTTCTTGGTACAGGACAACGGCATCGGCATCGAGGCGGACCATACTCGCCGCATCTTCGGCGTCTTTAGTCGCCTCCACACGAGAGAAGAATATCCCGGCACAGGCATCGGGCTGGCGATCTGTAAAAGAATAGTGGAACGCCACGGGGGACAAATCTGTGTCGAATCGAAGCGGGGGGAAGGCTCGACATTCCACTTCACAATCCCGATACAGGAGAAACAGAGCCATGAATCCTCAAACCCCCGGCAAACCGATTGAAATCCTATTGGTCGAGGACAACCCCGGCGACGTTCGCCTGACGGCGGAAGCTTTCAGGGAGAACAAGCTCAGCAACAAGCTGCACACGGTATGGGATGGCGTGGAGGCGATGGCTTTCCTTCGCCGAGAAGGGAAATACGCCAGTGCGCCCCGCCCGGACCTTATTCTCCTCGACCTGAAGCTGCCGAAAAAGGACGGACGGGAGGTGCTCGCGGAGATCAAAGAGGATAAAAACCTCAGACGCATCCCTGTGGTTATTCTGACCTCCTCCAAAGCGGAGGAGGACATCATCAGAACGTACGATCTCCACGCTAACTGCTACGTAACCAAGCCGGTTGGCTTGGAAGAGTTCATCGCCGTGGTGAAATCCATCGAGAACTTTTGGCTGAGCATTGTGAAACTGCCGCTGGAGTGAAAGTCATGAATGATGAACCTATGAAGGTCCTTCTTGTGGAAGACAATCCGGGGGATGTCCGCCTGATCATTGAAGCCCTCCGACAGAGCAACATTCACAACGATTTGAGGGTGACGAGGGATGGCGTGGAGGCGATGGCCTTCCTTCGCCGAGAAGGGAAATATGCGGATGCTGGTCGGCCAGACCTTATCCTTCTCGACCTGAACTTGCCGAAAAAGGACGGACGGGAGGTTCTGGCGGAGATCAAAGCCGATAAAAACCTGAAACGCATCCCTGTGGTTATTCTGACCTCCTCCGAAGCGGAGGAGGATATCATTAAAACGTACGATCTTCACGCGAACTGCTACGTCACCAAGCCGGCTGACCTGGAGAAATTCATCGCCGGTGTGAAATCTATCAGGGATTTTTGGCTGAGCATTGTGAAACTGCCGCTGGAGTGAAAGTCATGAATGATAAACCTATGAAGGTTCTCCTTGTGGAGGACAATGCGGGAGATGCCCGCCTGATCCGCGAGGCCCTTACGGAGGCGAACGCCAAACAGTTCAAGCTTGTGCACGTGGAGCGCCTCGCCGATGCGCTCAAACGCCTCGCTAAAGAGAAGTGGGACGTTGTCCTGCTGGACCTGTCGCTGCCGGACGC